>JAIVWA010000343.1:0-5476 GCA_049190255.1 Gammaproteobacteria bacterium
CAATCAACTCTATCTGAATTAAAACTTCATTGAGCGATTTATTACCAAGAGATGTCCCGCGATATTGATACATAAGGGAAAGAGGCAAAGATGCCTAAAGCAGTAAAAATCTTCGTGCGATATGTTGAAGCAGTAAACAAGGTGGTCGGCAAGTTCTCCATGTATTTGGTCTTCGGTATGATTGGGGTCCTGCTGTTCGAATCTATATCCAGAACCATCTTCAATAAGCCCCACATATGGGTCGTGGAGGTGGCACAGTTCACGATGGCCGCTTATTACCTGCTTGGCGGTGGGTACTCCATGATTCTCAAAGGGCATGTTAGAATGGATCTGCTCTATGGCCGGTGGTCGGGAAAGACAAAGGCGACGGTTGACCTTTTTACCGGTCTCTTCCTGATCTTCTACCTGGTGTTTCTCCTCTACGGTGCCTATTCCAGCATTGAATACGCGGTCATGTACGGGCAGAGAAATCGATCCGCGTGGGCACCGCTTATGGCTCCCATCAAGATCATTATGGGGACCGGCGTCCTGCTGATGCTGTTGCAGGCGATAGCGACATGGTTCAAGGACCTGGCGAAGGTTAAAGGGGAGAAGATTATAACATGAGTCATGAACTTATTGCGGTGCTGATATTCTCATCGATGATGCTCATGCTGCTCACCGGGCAACGTGTCTTTGGCGCCATCGGCGGTGTCGCCACGCTTTTTGCTCTGAGCCTGTGGGGCAAAGGTGGCGCAGAGATGCCGTTCAACGCAGCCTTTGCGCTGCTGAACTGGTACCCCCTTCTGACCCTGCCATTATTCATCTATATGGGGTATATGTTTTCCGAGTCGGGAATAGCCAGTGACCTCTACAAAATGTTCCATGTCTGGATGGGTCCAATCCATGGTGGGTTAGCCATCGGAACCATGGGCCTGATGGTCGCCGTATCGGCGATGAACGGCTTGAGCGTCGCCGGCATGGCCATTGGCGCCAGTATCGCCATGCCGGAAATGCTTAAGCGCAACTATGACAAGGTCATGGTCACCGGCGTCATCCAGGCCGGCAGTTCCTTAGGGATCATGGTCCCGCCCAGCGTGGTTCTTGTTCTTTATGGAATGATTGCCAGGCAATCGGTCGGCCAGTTATGGCTGGCCGGTGTTTTCCCCGGCTTTCTGTTGGCAGGTTTGTTTATCGCCTATATCGCTATTAGATGCAAACTTCAGCCACATATGGGGCCGACGTTATCCCTGGAAGAGCGGCAGCAGATAGACTGGGGGCAGAGGTTGCGGCTGCTCAGGGCCGGGATAATTCCGCTGGTCATTATTTTTTCCATGACAGGGCTTTTCCTGATGGGGATCACCAGTCTGGTCGAGTGCTCAGCAGCCGGTGCGACCGCAACGACCATTGCCGCTCTCGTCAAAGGCCGGTTAACCCGGCGGGTACTGGATGAGACATTAAAGAATACGCTGAGCGTCAGCTGCATGTTCATGTGGGTGATTCTGGCCGCTCTTTGTTTTGGTGCCATTTTTGATGGTCTGGGTGCTGTGCATGCGATAAAGTCTCTATTTCTCGACCGGTGGGGACTCAGTCCCTTTGGGGTCCTTGTCATGATGCAGTTGTCCTACATCCTGATGGGCATGTTTTTGGACGATACGGCCATGCTCATCATTGTTGCGCCTCTTTATGTCCCCCTGATCATCAGTCTGGGTTACAATCCGATTTGGTATGGTGTTCTCTATACGATAACCTGCCAGATCGCTTACATGACGCCTCCTTTTGGCTATAACCTCTTTCTGATGAAGGCCATGGCGCCCAAAGAGGTAACCCTGGCGGATATTTACCGCTCGATCATTCCCTTTGTGCTGGTTATGATGGTCGGTTTAGTCCTTGTTATGATGTTTCCCGGGATTGCCCTGTGGTTGCCCAATTTATATTTTGGGAGATGAAGACAGTTTGGCCCGTTAGCCGGTTGAGCCGGTTCAACGGGCATACGGTCTTAACGGGCCAATAGGATATAAACAATGAAGTTACCGGACATCCAAATCAAAAAAATCCTGTATGCAACCGACTTGTCGGAAACCGCGGTTCACGCCTTTTCCTATGCGGTCAGCCTGGCCAATATGTATGGCGCCGGCATTACGATCCTGCATGTGCTGACGGAATTCCCCGAGGAAGAATTCATCTCGAACATGATCCCTGCAGACACATGGAAAGCGATCAAAGAACAACATTATTCCGAGGCCAGGGATCAACTGATCGGCAAGAAAAGGGATCATGTTGCCCTAAAGGAAGTTCTCCAGGCATTTTCCGAGGAGGTAAGGGCCGATTCACAGGATCAGACCTTTGTCACCGACGAAATTTTAATCGAACCCGGAGCACCCGCCGAAATCATAGTTCAAACAGCAAAAGAACAGAATTGTGATCTCATCGTCATGGGAACCCACGGCCACGGCGTCATCGCCGAAGTCCTGATCGGCAGCACCGCCAAACGGGTGGTCAGGCAATCTCCTATCCCGGTTTTGGTCATTCGATTACCCTGAGCCCTTTCGGAGAAAAGTGTCTCCTTTTAAAACCCAGACACCCCCGAGTTTCATGGAGTGGAAAGAGCTGTCCTCACTGGTTGGCTCCATCCGAACGCGCTCCCTTGTCGCCCGCCCAACGACAATCGAACAGTGCCGCGAGGCGTTGGCCTATTGCCGGCAGCATGACATGACCATTTGCGCGCGCGGGGCCGGGCGCGGCTACGGGGACCTTGCGCTCAACGACGGCCAGGCCCTCCTCGAGATGAGCGCCATGAACCGGATCATAGGGTTCGACGAGGATGCCGCGCAGATTACCGTCGAGGCCGGCCTGCGAATCATCGATATCTACCAGGCCGTCCACCACCGCCTGCTCACGCTTCCCGCCAGCCCGACCGAATCGCACTCCAGTGTCGCCGGCGCGATCTGTGCCAACGTCAACGGCAAGGACGCCTGGCGTCACGGAAGCTTCGCGCACCAGGTCGTCCGCCTCAAACTCCTGCTGGCCAACGGTGAGATCCTCAGCATCGACCGGTCGCACGAACTCTTCAACGCCGTCGTGGGCGGCATCGGGCTGCTCGGTATCATCGTGGAGGCGACCCTCCAGCTCAAACCGATCCCTTCGCCTTTCGTCGAGATCAACCGCATCCCGGCACCCGACGTCGACGCCCTGCTCGAGACGATGGCCCGGGTCGAAAAATCGCACGACGCGGCGGTCGTGTGGGTGGACGCATACGCCCGTGGCCGCAGAATCGGGCGCTCCGTGGTCCACGCCGCAAAATGGATCGAGCGCCAGGACACCGAATCAGCGCGCCGGGAGATCCTGAAGGCGGGCTACGAGCGCCTCGACCGGCACCGCCAATTCGGCCTGGCACTTCACGAAAAATTCGGTCCCATCCTGTCGCTCATGCTGCACGTCCAGCGACCCATGATGAATCTATTCAACCGGCTTTACTACGCCATGTGCCGGTTGATGTATCGAATGGGCCTTTCCTCGAACTCCGAGCTTTTCCTCCGGTTCGGTTTCGAAGCCAGCTTCACCGTGCCGCCGGCCCACCTCGTCTGCGGGCCGCGCGGCTACACCGTCCAGCTCACCTTTCCGCGATCCAGCGCGCGTGAAGCGATCGTCGAGTTGCTGGGGATCTGCCAGTCATCGCCCTGTCCGCCGGTTACGACCATCCTGCGCGCACACAAGCCGGACGACTGCCTGATCTCGTTTTCCGAGGACGGCTACAGCCTCAACTTCGAGTTCCACCCCAAGACGCACCTCGAGGCCGCCAGCCGCGAGGCCGTCGACCGCCTCATCGATGCGACGATCCGGCGCGGCGGCAAGATTCACCTCGCCAAGGACCAGGTCCTGAGGCCCGAACAGTTCTACGGCGTCTATCCCCGCTACAAAGATCTCCTGGCGATCAAGCGACGACTCGATCCGGACGGCCTGTTCACATCCGACCTGGCACGCCGCGTCGGCATCGACCCGGTCCTGAATAAACAGTGGCCGGAGTAGAGATCATTCACCAGAGCCTCTTGCCGGCAAAGGTTTTTCCGGAAGAAAATCAGATAACCAAAAATGTTTTATACCGCTTTCCAAAAAAAAATTCCGAAATACGGAAGGGTGGTATAAGTGGTTGTAGAAAAAAACGTTCAATCAACGGAACGTTTTTTTGACAACCCCTAATAAAACGATTCATAAGTATACCAGTATCCATCAAACAGAGGTAAGTTATGAGACTGATGCGACTTTCTAAAAAGATTGGTAAACCAAAAATTTTGGGGAATAACAGTGAGTTGGATATCAATTGGGCTTCAGGCCCTGGTTTCAGAGGCGGTCCGGAAAATTATTTTTGTGTGAAAGTTGAGGCAGACGATCACAATTTTGCGTTAGAGTTTAATGTTGACGAATCCCGGCGCCTTAAGGAACAAATGGATAAATTTTTGCAACATATCGATGATGGAGAGCATAGATGGGAACCCGGCAACTATTTTAAGAATCTTAAAAAGGACTAAGCGCCGCCAATTTCTTTGATGAGCCGTCCTTTATTGGGTGAACCCCTATTTCCATACTTCTTGACAAAGCGCCCGAAATTGCTTATTTTATAACCAAATCTGCTCTTTTAAATACCTCATTTTTCGGATTTCGTAATTCGAATCTCGGATTTCCCCGCTGAAAGCGGGGCTTGTGGGGGCGAAACGGCTTCGACGGGGACAAAGAAGCTCCGGCTGCATACCGAGCATTTCTGTCAGCTCGTAAAACCGACGGGAATTTAAACATAATCGCAGATGATTATGAATATGCCCTGGCCGCATAAATAGGCCAGTGTCCTGCCGGGTTAATCCTGCGGACCCGGTAAGGGCATCGACTAGCGGGATAGCCGCTTGTGATTGCCTGCATCATGATCGGCGAAACTTTAGCGGGCTAGTCCTTAACGCATCCTGCCTGAAGGAGACGTAAAGGGCGAAACTTAAAATTCAGGATAAGTATGTAGACGCCCGAGTGGAATGTTTGCGGACGCGGGTTCGACTCCCGCCGCCTCCACCATTGTTTTATTATTAATATCAGTTAGTTAACTCTTGTCACCTTGTAACTTTCACCATGACTTTCACCACCATTTTGGTGAAAGATTCGGTTGTGGGTTTTATAACCTTTTAAAATCTTTACCAAAGTAATCCAAAATCTTGCCCGCGTCCGTTTCAAGACCCTCTACGTATTTCCCATAAACTTCATAAAGCATTTGTTTTGAGCCATGACCCATTAACTTTTCTAGCCGGTTGATATCAACCCCGATGGTCAAAGACCAGGCTACAAAGCTGTGGCGCATGGTATAGGGCACCTTGTAGGCAATCCCTGCTTTTTTAAATGCGGTCGTCCAGGGATTTTTGCGGAATGAATCGCCATCGAAGATACGGCCGCTTTTCATCCCAAATACGTATTTGCCTTTCGATCGATTCAATACAGTATTAAGGCGTTCACCTAA
>JAIVWA010000344.1:0-5461 GCA_049190255.1 Gammaproteobacteria bacterium
TGGAGTTCTTACCGTGTAAGTATCTTTTATCTCAACAACATAACTTAAGTTTAACCGTTTGAGTCCTTTTATAAATGGCCCGATTCCAAACCATGAATCAGCCAGAACAATGCAGTTGGGAAATCCATTGTTCATAGCTCATCTATGCCACTGCCTGGGTTTCCGAAACTTTTACGCTGAGGCGGTAGCCCAACTGTGAGAGAAAATCTTCGCAATCTTCCCAGGTCATACCAAAGGCTTTGACATCGCCCAGCCCCACGCGACTGACGATGTCTCTCACGATTTCAAAGTCCTTCTCTTCAAAATTCGCCTCCATCATCGCTGACTCCGCCCAATCTACTAACTCTGCCAACGTGATACGATGATAGAGGTAATCAATAAGCTTTTGACCGACCTTTTGACGAGTAATTTTCATCTCCCACCTCCCTTAACTCTGATGTGTCCTTTGTTTACAGGATACTTTTCATGAATCTCAACCAGTCGGCCATCCTCGTCGAAGATTTCCTGATAGAACTTGATAGTTCGCTCTAAAGCGTCCACTACTTTGACGTAACGCGCCAACCAGCCATAACGCCCCTGAACCTCATAAAAGTAACGTCGTTTACCATTAGGCAACTCATCCCATGCCCCGAATTTTCTCTCATTTTGCTTGCGTTTTTGTTCACCGTTCATAATGTAGAAAATAATTGTTTGTATAACGCTGGTTACTTGTTAACTTATTCCAAGCAAATCTCATAAACTTTGATTTTTGTCAATCAGCTTTTCGCCCCTCAACATTACCAGAATGTCAGAATAAATGAATAAGAAACACAGGTAAATTTTCAGATTGCCTTGACAAATAGAGAAAGATTATCGGATTAAATGAGCCTCTTTTCAGGGGCTTTTTTATTGAGAAAAAGGGACGACCTGCGGGACGCTCATTAGTTTATAAGTTTCTGTTTTTAGACCACAGTTGAATGAAGTTTTGGGTGTTGGGCTTTTTGGAGAAGCAGTTTTGGGCTTTAGGCTTTGAGTTGACAAATACTTTTGCTGGTTGCTGTACCGGCCAGAGGGGACGCTGATCATTTGTGACCTTATGGGTTGCAATAGGGACGTTATTCAACCCAGTTTTCCAGATGCAGACCAACAATTCTTTCAAATTCTTTGGGTGCGGCTCTTTTGCGACATCGCCTGACAACAATTTCCGTAGTCATAATATTCCTCATTTCCCGCCAGAGTTACTTGATTACTCTGAGATGGCCTCCTTTGGAAGAAGATTGCGGAAGTTTTGTAGGCGGAACTTCACCGTCAGCATAAAGTGTCTGATGATTCCGTTTGTATTCACAGGCTTCATGGAAGTCCCAATATTCATCAAAATCGTTGCTGCTTCTTAGCGCACGCAGGCGCAGCACGGCTTCGGCACTGGCAAGTCTCCATTTAGCACCGGTTATATCCATACGATCCTTAACAAGATGACGGCATGCCCCCTCAATGACCCCTGTGGCAATGGGGAATCCCAGATCAAGGTAACGATCATATTTAAGGTAAGGTGCTTTATTTTTAAGGTAAGTTGCGCAGGTATCCACGGGTTCACGTTGCTTGTCAGTGAATTTTTTGCGTGTGGCACTTCTACGCATCCCGCCTGCCATCAACCCGGCTTTGCCTTCAAGTATTTTAAGTAGCCGATACTGAACCCATTTTTCAAGTTCCGGGCCGGATTTGGGATGAAAGGCCCTGCCGGCTTTCCATAGGTATTCAATGACATGAATAATATCGACAATAATTGTGAGATCTACCCCTTGTTTTTTGGCCATACGCTCCAGAATTCGCAACTGTTGATTCTCACCGTCCACCAGAGCAACCCAATTCTTTTCCTGTCCGGGGTCACGATGGGATGCCTCTGAAAAAGCAGATTCTATGACCTCTTCGGCTGATTTTTCAAGGCTTGCCCAAACACGCTTTTGTTCCGGACGTGGGCTTTTTTCTTTATGGGGCTTGCTGCGGTTATCCGAAACTATATCTTGAGGAGTGCGCTGAAAAGTATCTATCGTATAAACAGCTGCCACGGTTGCCATGCGCTTGGCGTTTTTCTTTTCTCCTTTGGACAGGCGGGCTTCCATCCTGGGCTTGCGCTTTTGGGCAGCTTCGCGAGTTTGTTCCCTGAGATCCTGCTCATGCATCACCACCCCTTTGCCATCGGCGGTAATCACCAGAATCGGTCCACTGGTTGCTTCATCTGCCGGGTTGTATTGCCGTGTATCATAAAATGCATCAAAGTCTTGAGCTGCTCGCTGTGCCAGTTCTTCTACCTGGCGTTTGGGAATATGGCCGCCCGTGGTTTTGTCGATAGTATCTAATGTCTCGTCAAAAGAGTTCTTTGCCGCATTCTCACCCACACGGCGGCGAAGCTCAAGGGAATAACGCTCAGGAGGAATATTAAGTTCCGCATCCAATGGATGCAGGCTTGCCACACCCTCGTTCCCATACCCAGCACGGTTTGATGATACTGTGCCAAACACGGTTTCGATTTTCCGCTCATGAGACCTCACCTTGGGCCGATTGATTCCATCAGAACCACATACTGCCTGCTCACAAAGGCTGGGGCTAAGCTTGTTCAGATGTTCCTGAAGCAGAATGCGCATCAGTTCCCGTCCTCGTTTTTCAAGTTCTTGTTCCAGACCGCTGAGTTTCATTGAATGGCACTCCTCAGAATCGAGAAAATTAACAATACCATCATAGTATTCCCGTCCTTGATCATTGGGACGCTCCACAAAAGAAAGGGCCAGCGCTGCGTTCATACTCATTTATTGCCCTCCCTAAGCTGGTGAACAGCATCTTTGACCAGCGGATATACCAGTATGGTTTTTACCCGGGCTCCATTGAGTTTGTTGGCTCTGTCCATTCGCCCACGACCGGTGGTCTCTCCTAACTCTATCCAATTGGATGCCCGATAACATCCACCGTGAAATTGCTGTCGGTCTATCAGTGTCTCTACCAGTAGTGGTTTAAGACCATATTGCCGTTCCCAATCGCCTCTCAGCTCCCGAAGGGTACAGGAGAGCATCTTGCTCGCTAAATTTTGGATACGTGCCAGTATCAAAAAACGGCTGTTGTTCACCACCTGTTGTAAAGCGACTTTGCGCCTTTCATCCGTCCAGCCGATCCATTCATCCCGGGCACGCATCCGCCAGGCAGGGCTTGAAAACTGGATACAACCCACCACTTCTCGCCGGGGCCGGTTTACATAGACCAGATACTGTATTCTTGCCCCATAGGGCATTGCATATCCCAGATAGTGATAGCGACCCAAGAGTCCCTTGAACAGATCCCTCTGGTTTCGGTTGTGAACCCGCTGTACCTCAAGGGGAACAAACTCTTCCACGCTGCCATTGAGACTGCTGATGGGCTGCTTGCACGGATTTTTAGGAACAATTTTTGGGGAACCGGCCTGACCTTTTCGTTTCTTCTCTGGAAGCTTCAGCACTTTTTTGGCTTCCAAAAGCTCCAGAAAATCACTGCATTCCCGGGCTTTCAGGCGCTCATTGGGGCGTTTCCATTCCAGCAATTCGCATACTGTGTGCGCCAACTCTCGTCGGCTGATGCCGCCACATGTGCCAACTATTTCCTGGATCAATAATATCTCTTCGCCGGTAAACTCTCGACCACAAAATATTTGTCGCTTTATGATTTGCATGTCATCTACCTCCCGCTATCCTTCCATAACGGAAATATGACTTGCTGTCCAGTAAAAAAACAATGCTACCGAAATCTGCCTATCACGCAGCCTTGTGATGAGTATTTTTAAACAATCAGCCGAGATATCCCTCGGCAACTGGATTATCTTGCCAGAAAGTAGCGTAAAGCCAATGCTGATAATGCTGAACCCCTCTATTTGCAGCTGTTTTAACTTGTTTCATAAGAGCCGCACCCATATTCTTCTATAAATTTTTTTAAAGCTATTCTGGTTACATCAGATTTTTTAAGCTCCATTTTTTTTGCGATATATTCAATCATAGTCATCTGTTCTTTTGGCATTCTAATTGTAAGCTGCATTTATCACCCCTTTTTTAATGAAAATGATTGCAATGTAGTCTTTTTGATTTTATATGTCAAGAAAAGGTTGTTTAGAAACGTGCTCGTATTTATCAAGAAAAAGGGGCTATTCTGCAACGCCGGAAAGGGAGCGAAAGTCTATTGGAAGCGGGACAATAAATTGCATCGTGTTATTCTTATCCTTCTTCTTGCAATGGGAAGCTTTCTGTTTTGCTTTTCTGATGCCTTTGCCGGGGCAGGAGAAGAAACTGTGGATGAGATTATGAAAGGGATATCAAGTTCCTTTGCGCTGCCCTTATAACAACTATTCCGGCAACAGGTATCCGTGGCACAAAAAAAGTCCTGACACCGGCAGATTCAAGGACGGCGCCATCACAATTTCGTGGTCATGGATGTGGTAAAATATGAACAAAAATAATTTATTAAGATTACATCAAGCAGGCATACTAACCGATATAGACATTCATTTCGCGGGGTTTATGGCGAATCTTGCGGACGGCAAATATCAGGAAGTATTTCTTGGAGCAGCTCTTGTAAGCAATGTTACAGGCAAGGGGGATGTGTGTCTTGACCTTGCATCTTTTGCCGGGAAAACGCTGCTTGAAAAAGATGAGGAAAGGGATGCGATTATATGTCCGGGGCTTTCCGTATGGAAGGACAATTTGATGTCAACCGGGATTGTCGGAAGACCGGGAGATCTTTGCCCTCTTATACTTGATGAGGAAAACAGGCTTTATCTTTATCGCTACTGGGAGTATGAAAAAAAACTTTCTGATTCTATAAAGGAACGCACCAAAGAAGATATCAGCGGCTTAAATTTATCGCTTATAAAAGACAGCATAAAGAGGCTTTTCCCTGAAAGAATGGATAGCGATATTAACTGGCAAAAGGTTGCCGCCATAACTTCGGCTTTTAAGAAGTTCTGCGTTATTTCCGGCGGGCCGGGAACAGGCAAAACTACAACTGTTGCAAAGATCCTGGCGCTTTTATTAGAGCAGGCAGGTAAAGAAGAAAACCCTGGAATTTTTCTTGCAGCTCCAACAGGAAAAGCTGCGGCAAGGTTAAGCGAATCCATCAGAAGCATTAAAAAAAAGCTTGATTGCAAAGATTCTATCAAAGCAGCCATACCAGAGGAAACTTTTACAATTCACAGAATGCTGAAAACTATTATTGGTTCTCCTTTTTTTCGTCATAATTCTGAAAATCCCCTTTCTGCCGATATTGTTGTAGTAGATGAAGCCTCGATGGTTGACCTGCCTTTAATGTCAAAACTCATACAGGCAGTCCCGGTTGATGCAAGGCTCATACTAATAGGAGACAGCGATCAACTGGCATCGGTGGATCCCGGTTCAGTACTTGGCGACATTTGCGGCAGTAGCCATGTTCGCGGATTTACAGCAAATTTTATTAATAAAGTTGAAGAATTAAC
>JAIVWA010000345.1:0-5446 GCA_049190255.1 Gammaproteobacteria bacterium
AATCGAATAATTTGATTCATAACTCAATGATTATGCTAACTCAACACACTATGCATGGCAGGCGGGTGTTCGACGTTCATCAGTTTCTTTTTCGATTTGACCGGCCGTTTTTTTGGCCGGCGGCGGCGCTGAACCCCTGAACCCTGAACCCTGCCTGTGGGGTCGTAGCGCGGAGCGCGAAGCCCCAAACCTTTGAACCATAATCCGTCACTTTTTTTTCTTGCAAAAATGGTTTTTTGGCGTATCTTAATCCTTGGTTGTGCTAGGCGGGGAGTTAGCGGTGCCCTTTTCCCGAAATCCGCTTATGCGGGGCTGAATTCCCGCCCAAGGGTCTTACACTTGGGGCCCTCAGGCCATTTTGATTGGACGCCACGCAACAGACGGTCATGAACCTCGTCAGATCCGGAAGGAAGCAGCGATAAGTGATGCGGTCTGTGTCGTGGATTGATCTCAATCTGTATGATGGCAAGAGATTTCCAAAAAAGATTCGACGGCGGGTGCGCAACCACTTCCGATTTGGGATCTGAGATTTTGGATTTCGGATTTGAATAAGGTTAAATGTCTGATTTTATACCTTAAGCCCTGAACCGTGTGCCCTACGCCTTTACCTTCAATCTTCAACCTCATAGGTTATTGATCCCTGTAAAAATAAGACAATAATCCTTTTAATAAATCCCAAATCCGCAATCCAAAATCTGAAATGCCCAATCGAGACAATCCCCAATCGTTAAATCCCGCCAATTGAAATTCAGAAGATGAGCCGTCAAAATCAACTGAGGGGCAGTGAGCATGTATTTTTCCTATAAAACCTTGCTATTACATCCTTGACAACGTTTCAACTGGTCTTATTTTTCAGATCAATAATTGCATACCTCAAATTAGCAGGAGAACGCATAAACATATGTCAGGAAAAAAAGATATTAAGATTAATTCCGAATCGGACGAAGACCAGAGAAAAGATGCTGACGCTGAGGAAGCCGCTGCAAAATCAAAAATGGAAGGCTCTCACGGCGAGCCGGCAAAAACGGATCAAGCGGAAGGGGATGATCCGATAAAGAATTTTGAAGCCAAACTTGAATCCAAAGAGCAGGAAGCCAAAGAAAATTATGAGCGCTTGCTAAGGGTATCGGCCGAATTCGAAAACTACAAAAAGCGCACCTCCCGTGATTTGGAGGAATTGAGAAAGTTTGCCAACCAGTCCTTGATAAAAGAGATGCTGTCGGTGGTGGACAATTTGGAATTGGCCATGAATTCAACCAATGGCCACAAAACCATAGACAAAGGTCTGCTGCAGGGACTGGACATGACCCATAAAGAAATATTGAAGGTTTTCGAAAAATTTGAAGTTCGACCCATCGACGCCATGGGGCAAACCTTTGATCCGACCTTTCACGAAGCAGTCATGCAGGAAGAGACCGATGAGTTTGCCGAGAATACGGTTATCAATGAGCTGCAAAAAGGCTATCTGATTCATGACAGATTGCTGCGCCCCTCGATGGTGGTGGTTGCCAGGCGCACAGGGGAAAAGGATAAGACGAAAAAATAAAAATTCTGACGATAATAAAATAAGGATTAAAATTTGTTGTAATGAGGCTAAGGAGGGATAAAACATGTCAAAGGTAATTGGAATCGATCTCGGGACCACAAATTCTTGTGTGGCCGTAATGGAAGGCGGCGACGCCACGGTAATCACGAATCAGGAGGGTGGTCGCACAACCCCCTCGATAGTTGCCATCAACGAAAGTGGTGAGAGATTGGTAGGCCAAATCGCCAAACGGCAGGCGATCACTAATCCCGAAAATACGGTATTCGGTGTTAAACGGCTGATTGGTCGCAAATTCGCATCTAAACAAGTGCAGGATGATATCAAGGTTCTTCCCTTTAAAATCGAACAGGCCAGCAACGGCGACATACGGATTAATCTGAAGGGCAAACAACACAGTTCGGCTGAAATATCCTCATATATCCTGGCAAATATCAAAAAGACCGCCGAAGAATATCTGGGTGAAACGATAACCGATGCCGTCATTACGGTACCGGCTTATTTTGACGACAGCCAGCGCCAGGCGACCAAGGATGCCGGTAAAATTGCAGGGCTGAATGTCCTACGGATCATCAATGAACCAACGGCTGCATCTCTGGCTTACGGACTGGATAAGAAGAAGGAAGAGAAAATCGCCGTTTTCGATCTTGGGGGCGGTACCTTTGACGTATCTATTCTTGAGATCGGTGAAGGTGTATTCGAAGTTAAGGCGACCAATGGCGATACCCATCTGGGCGGCGAGGACTTCGATCTGCGGCTGATTGACTATTTGGCCGACGAGTTCCATAAAGACCAGGGCCTTGATCTTAGAAAAGACAAAATGGCTCTGCAGAGACTGAAAGAGGCCGCTGAAAAAGCCAAAATGGAACTTTCCGCTTCAATGGAAACCGATGTCAACCTTCCCTTCATTACCGCCGATGCCAGCGGCCCCAAGCATCTTAACATAAAAATCACCCGCGCCAAACTCGAGGCTCTGGTTGCCGATTTATTGGACAAGCTGGATAATCCCTGTACCACGGCCCTGAAAGACTCCGGTTTATCTTCTAAAGAAATCGATGAGGTAATTCTGGTCGGCGGCATGACGCGCATGCCGGCGGTTCAAGAGCGGGTTAAACGCATATTCGGCAAAGATCCTCACAAGGGTGTCAACCCGGATGAAGTGGTTGCGCTCGGGGCAGCCATTCAGGGTGGGGTGTTGAAAGGTGATGTCAAAGATGTTCTTTTGCTCGATGTCACGCCTCTGTCATTGGGAATCGAGACCCTTGGCGGTGTAATGACCCGGCTGATTGATAAAAACACCACCATACCAACGAAAAAGAGCCAGACGTTTTCAACCGCGGCAGACAGCCAACCGGCAGTATCCATTCATGTATTGCAGGGTGAACGTGAAATGGCCCCCAACAATAAAACCCTGGGACGATTCGAACTGGTCGGCATTCCGCCTGCTCCCCGGGGAATTCCTCAGATTGAGGTGACCTTCGACATCGATGCCAACGGGATCGTAAACGTTTCGGCCAAAGATCAGGCCACCGGCAAAGAACAATCCATTCAGATTACCGCATCGTCCGGTTTGTCTCCGGAAGAAATCGACAACCTGGTAAAAGATGCCGAAATGAATGCTGAAGAAGACAAAAAGAAAAAAGAACTGGTCGAAGCACGCAATTCAGCCGATGCCCTGATTTACTCAACCGAAAAATCCATCAAAGAATTAGGAGACAAAGTCGACAGCGAAACTAAAAGCAAAGTCGAAGAGGCATCAGCCGCATTGAAGAAGGCCATGGAAGGCGAGAATACGGAAGAAATTAAGCGGCTCAGCGAAGAGTTGACCCAGATCTCCCACAAGCTGGCAGAGGCCATGTACCAGCAGGCTTCAGCCAGTGAACAACAGGCGGATGCCGGTGGCGAGTCTGCCGACCAGGCCGGCGGGGCAGCCCCCGAGGAAGATGTTGTCGATGCGGATTTTGAAGAGGTGAAGGAAGACGACAAAAAGTAACTGAGGAAGGAGGTTCTGATATGGAAGTAAAGAAAGTACTGTGGCCCACCGATTTCTCAAGCACTGCGGAAAAAGCGCTGCCGTATGTAACCGATTTAACCCAAAAATATGGAGCAGAAATCCACGTGCTCTATGTAATCGAAGACATGGCCCATCATGAATCCTGGTACGGTGATTTTGACAGGCCCCGCGTCGACAAGCTGATGGAATGGGCCGACAAATCCGCTAAAAAACGTCTGGACCAGGTCTGTGAAAAATATTTGGATAGTTGCCCGTTGTACATCAAGCATATCGCTGTTGGCGATCCTGCCCAGGAAATTTTAAAGTTGATCGACAATGAAGGGGTGGATCTGGTGGTAATGGCCAGCCATGGCCAGAAAGGCAATTACCGGTTTGGCAGTGTCACCGAAAAAGTTATGAAAAATTCACCGGTTCCCGTCACAACGATTCCGGTAGAACCGGAGTAAAAGTCATCTATCGGCTTTCGGCTCAATTTTTAGCTTTTAGAACAAGCCCTGTGCATTATTCAAGATTGGAGCCCGGAGTAATGGAGTACTGGAGTGTTGGAGTAATGCAACCTTCGATGGGCAGGAGTTTCGGCTTTTCTATGCCTTTCCAAAACTCCATTACTCCATCACTCCAATACTCCTTTAGGTAGGCAGCACCCATAGCGACCGGATCTGAGTCCGTTTCAAAAGAATGAGCATTGGGTGCGAAATTATCCACCCGATGTCTGGGGAAAAGCCGTGTTGGCGTATAAATATTCCATCTTCTCCTTGTGCTTCAGTTCCTCGTTGGCCATCTTTGATAACATCGTTTTTAATTCGCTGTCGGCGTGCATATTGGCAAGTTCGGAATAAAACTGATAGGCCCTGCTTTCCCGGTGGGCGGCGATCAGATAAATGTCCTCACTGCTGGAGTCCTTGTCGATTTCCGGTTCTTCCAGGTATTCGGCGATCTTGTAATCAACAACATCAGCCATCCTTAAGGCATCCGAACCGTAATTTCCCTGGCGGTAGCCGACGAGAAACGCTTTGTGCTTCTTTTCTTCGCCGGCGATGAATTCGACCGCATCCTTGACACCGGCATCCTGGACCTTACCGTGGATATCCATGTAGAAGTCGTAAGCCTCTTCTTCCCTCTGAATCGCAAGATCAATGACGTCTGCAATTGTTTTTTCCATGAAACGGTCTCCTTTCAAAATAGTAGGTTTTGTTGTAACGTAAAACAGGATTCACAAAGTGGCAATAAAAAAAACAACGCTTCGAGTTGCGTGTTGCGCGTTGCGGGTCAAATAAGGAATTATTTCCAATCTTAACACGCAACTCGGAACACGTAACGCGATCATATTCCAATTGTGAGCCATGTGACCCGTTCTATTTCCATACTTTTTGTGGTAATGAGTATTTTCAGGCCTATGATAGTCTACGATGGGACATATCGTCTGCAGCCGGATGCAGATCAGGGATTAACACCGAGAACCAAATGGGATGTAAATTATGGATAAGAAATATAAACTGACAACTGCAATTTTAGATGCATTCGAACACGGTATTTACGTCATGAATCAGGATCTTGTTGTTGAGTATATGAATAGCGCCATGATCGCTGATTTTGGTGAGGGTGTTGGGAAAAAATGCCACCAATTGATAAACCAATCCGAGGAAAAATGCCCCTGGTGTCTTTCCGATGAGATATTTGAAGGCCAAACCGTGCGCCGGGAGGTATATGTCCCGCTGGTTGACAAAACCTACTACCTGATCGAAATACCGTTTGAAAATTCAGATGGAAGCCTTTCAAAACTGAGTATCTATCACGATATTACCAAACGCAAAAAGCAGGAGGAAATGCTCAGGGCTTCGGAGGAGGAGTTTAGAAATCTGTTTGAACATGTGGCCAGCGGTGTTTTT
>JAIVWA010000346.1:0-5434 GCA_049190255.1 Gammaproteobacteria bacterium
ACAAGACAACCGCTATAATAGAGCGTTTGGATCAGGCCATATTGGAGGTTATCGACAACCCGGAGAAGACCCAACAAACCACCGCTATCGGAACGTTATTCTGACAAACGCTCTACGACTGTGATACAGCATATGATCCTGCTGATTGAGAGCCAATTTTTTTTATAGTTTTTAGCGTGATACGTTTGATGAAGAATACACCGCATTTATCAACCAGATACTTTAGAAGCTATGAGCAACGGGAGCAGGCCTTCAGAAATAGTGTGTTTTCGATCATTCCACGCAAATATTCGGGGCCTCACCTTTTTTGGAAGGATTTTACCAGCGTTTCGCTTGAAGAACTTGCCGCATTTACCAGGCAACGGCTGGCCTATATTACCAGTAATCCCCGTGACGGTCTTGCATTCGGTACACCCTGGCAGGTGTTAAAAGCAGCTGCCCTGTGTGCCCGTGATGCGAATCAATCATCTGGCCTTACCGTGGAAGATGTGGCCCGGGAGTTCGACCTGGTGGATCTTTTGGATCAACCCATCCGAACGTTGTCCGGGGGAGAGACCGTCAAACTGGCTCTTGCCAAGGCATCGGTGGCTTCGACCTACACAGAAAAATTGATCATCGCCAGCCCCTTCAGCTGGCTCTCCCGGGACAATACACACTTTTTTCAAAGGCTGTTTGACCGCTACCGCCGTTGGGACCATCCGGTGCAGTTGTTAGCTCTGGAAGGCGAAGATTCCGATAAACCTGTTACCGAGGCAGAGTTTCCAGACAGCATTTTAAAGGATTTGATTGATTTTAGCCTATATTTCGAAGATCTCCGGATTCCGCTGGGCTCAAGCCTCAACCCGATATATTCCCGGCAGACCCATGCCAGGGTGGCTGACTTTGAGACGTGTGTGCATTCGCCCTGTTTGATTGTGGGTGAAAACGGCCGGGGGAAAAGTTTAATTGCCAGGATATTGGCCGGTGCGATTTCCTTTGATGGGCAGGCTGTTTTAACACGTGCCGAAAAATCCGGACCGCCAAGATTGCTGTTTCAAGATGTCATCACTCAGACGCTGCTGCGTTCATTTGAATCGCTGGCGGGTTCAACCATATATGCCAATGGATTGAAGCCGCATGAAATATGCAGAAAATTGCTGACCGAATACAGGACCGCAATGGACGCTGGGGGCGAGGAAAACATCCAGGAACCTGTCACCGGCATGGCCGGGTTCCGTTCGCTGCTGGAGGTTAAGGCCATGCTGGTTGCCGTCCGACTTTGCGGCCAGCCCGGGGCCATAATTTTGGATGAGCCTGATTGGGGCCTGACTCGTACCTCAGCCGTGGCGCTGGTGGCCGCTATTGTCAAAGTGGCTCATTCATACGGAATTCCGATAATTTTGATTTCTCATAAATCCTGGTGGCGTCCCATAGCCAAAAGCGTTATCCGGGTGGACCGAACGCCAAAAGTCAGAGATAAAGAGGGAACCACGGCTTTCGAAATTCGCCTTAATAATATAAAAATCTAATGATACTCGATACTGGATACTGGATACTCGATGATAACTCAAACCACAGGTGATGCCTACTCTGAAATTTGATAAATTGTATCCGGCTGTAATTATAGCTTTTGAATGACAGTAGATTCCGACCATCAAATATCGAGCATCGAGTATCACTTCTTGAAGAAAACAGGACTGACAATCTCCTCATTGATGGTAACAAATTGCAACGTGAAAGCGTCAAATAATCCATGAACTGGAAACTTAAATTTTTATTCCTGATGATCATAGCCGTGCCGGCTTTTACAGGGTATCCGGTGGCATCCTATGAGACCGAAATACTTCGCGGTATCACTTACGGATGGGTTGTTTATTTTCTGGTGGTTAATTTCTTCGTTTTGATCATCACCGGCAGACAGTTTTTCCCCAATGTTGTGACGATTGCGGTTCTGATAGCGATGCCGGTGGTGTTCGTGGGGGCAGGAATTTCTTATCTCATATTTTGGTTTGGGCTGGGGTATCCGGAGGGAGCAGCGCAATATAGCGCCCATTATGTCTCTCTTTGCATTACCATGCTGACCGTTATCCCGCTGGCATTAAGCATGGTGGCTATTATTCCGTTTCAGGATGTTGAACAAAACATGTTGAACACAACCACCGGTGTTTCTAAAATTGAAAAATTTGTTTTAATGTTTCTCCGGGTGTTTAATCATATTGTTTTTTTTGTTATACCAACTATCATTGAGACGATGAGAGAGGAGCGCCAATATAAAAAATGGGTCAATTCCTCGTTAAGATCGTCAGCACCGGTTTCGGTACCGGGCAAACTCCAATTGCTCGGCAGAAGATTGACCGGTTTAATCAGGGAGATGATCCAGGTTGGTGTTGAGGGAATCTGCGCTTCAATTCAGTACATACCGCTGTGGGCCGTGGAGATATCGCAACTGCCGGGCAAATCGAAGTAAACATTTAGAAGCCATCTAAAAAATGAATGCTTCGTCCAATGGCTACCTATCGATTTAGTTTAAAAGCTCAGTAGATATAGGTTGCCCGTTGAGTCTGTTGGCCCGTTTGCCGGTCCAAACCAGACTTATACGTCTCAGGCGCACAAAATTCATTTTTTACGGGCTAACCGGTAACGGGCAAACCGGCCAAACCTAATTTTTGGTGGGACCCTTGAATATAATCTACTATCTCCGAAATAGCTTCTATTTAGCATAAATGTGGAGGAAGACTAAGTATGTCGAATTCATCAGAAGTCAAACAGCTGGTTAATGTGGGCATTGTCGCGGCCTTTGCTACCCTTGCCTTTGTTGGAACAACAATTATCCGCATTCCAATTCCGGCAACCGGAGGATATTTTAATCTGGGTGACACCTTCGTTATGATTGCAGCTCTTTTATACGGACCTCTGATTGGCGGCCTGGTGGGTTTAATCGGGCCTGCTGCGGCCGATGCCATTGGCTTTCCCCAGTTTATTCTGGCAACCGCCATCGTCAAAGGGCTGGAGGGGGCCGCCATCGGTGCCATCGGCGGCAAAACCAAAAGCATATCAGCGGGACGGGTGATAATTGCCCTGGTAGTCGGTATTTTTATTTTGGTCGCCGGGTACTTTGTTTTTGAAGCCTATATTTATCCCATGCTTGCCAAAACAGTGCGGTTTTTCGGTGTCACCGATGCTAAAGCCGCGCTGGCCGAAATTATTCCAAACCTGCTGCAGGGGGGCATCAGCGCCGTCATTGCCTTTGGTATCTGGCGGGTTTTTCGTAGAAAGGTCGGCAATTAGTTTTACCTTGATTGCGGTGAATAAGTGCTTAGGCTTTTAATATGCAAAAGATAACCTCCGACAACTGGGAATCAGCAGTCGTTTCTCCGGAAACGGTGATTGAGAAAATTAAGCCCGGGATGAGCATTTTCCTGGGGACCGCCGTGGCAGAACCGCGGACCATGGTCCGGCATCTGATGACATCGAATGCCAAGAATCTGGAAGATCTCGAGCTGATTCAACTGGTCAGTTTCGGGGATGCGGTCTCACTGCGATCGCTGCAGTCCAAGAATTTCCGCCTAAAAACCTTTTTTTCCGGCTGGGTGTCGAGGGAGGCCATTGAAGAGGGCCGGGTGGATTTAATACCCAGCCGGTTCGTAAAGATTCCCCAGCTGATTGAATCCCTGCTGAGGCCGGTAGACGTCGCCATCATTCAGATCACACCTCCCAATGAGGCGGGTTTTTGCAGCCTGGGAATTGCGATTGACGTGGCCCATGAGGCCCTCGAGCATGCCGCTTTGTGCGTGGGAGAGATCAACACCCAAATTCCCCGAACCTTTGGGGATACGTTTGTTCAGGTGTCAGAGTTTGATTTTCTGGTTCGCTCAAAGGACCCTTTGATTTATTTCGAGCGCTGGGAAACAGATGAGGTTTGGGATCAGGTGGCGCAGCATGTGGCCTCGTTGATTGAAGATGAAAGCTGTCTGGCATTTTCCATCGGTCCTCTTTATGATGCCCTGGCCAAACACCTGGCGAATAAACGCCATCTGGGAATACACTCGCCTTTTTTTACGGACCCGTTGATGGATTTGATGAAATGCGGCGCGGTTTCCAACCGGCGCAAAGAAACTTACCGGGGAAAAGCACTGACTTCCTATGCCTTCGGAACCTGGAAACTGATGCGATGGCTGGACAACAATCCCCTTGTAGAGTTCCAGCGAATTGATAACGTGTTCAGTCCATTGATGATTGGCAGCAATCCAAAATTTGTCACCATCGTTGCAGCCAGGAAAGTGGACTTGTACGGCCGCATCGGACTTTATACCGGAAAAGGCATCGTGGCTGCAGGACCGGCCGAGGTCATGGACTTCTTAAATGGTACGGAACTGTCAGAAGGCGGGCGCTCCATCTTTGCCCTGACCAGTCGGGACCGAGCTGGACGGCCGAATATTTTGCTTTCCATAGCGGCCCAACCCAACCAGTTCGGTGGGTTCGAATCCGTGGGCGCGGTGGTTACTGAATACGGCGTTGCCTATCTGGAGGGACGCACCCTCAGGGAGCGGGCCCAGGCCCTGATTGATATTGCCCATCCTGACGACCGCGCGAATCTTGTGCAGGAAGCCAAAGTTAAAAAAATTTTGTACCATGACCAGATTTTCCTGGAGGAGAGTGCCCGCCTGTATCCGGCCGACATCGCGGCAACCCATACGGTCAAAAACGATCTGGAAATAAGATTTAGAGCCATCAAACCCTCGGATGAAGAAGGCATGCGCCATCTGTTTTATCGGTTTTCAGATGAAACGGTGTACGCGCGGTACTTTCACTCCGTCAGCAGCATGCCCCATGCAAAAATGCAGGAATACGTCAATATAGACTGGAATCAGGTCATGTCCATCGTCGGGCTGGTCGGTGAAGAGGGCAAAGGCCGCATTATTGCCGAGGCCCGATATATCAAGATTTCAGGTAACCCCTTTGCGGAGGTGGTTTTCGTGGTGGATGAGAAATACCAGCAACTTGGAATCGCCACCATGATGTACGAAATGTTGGTTGGCCTGGCCCAAGAGCGGGGCATCAAAGGTTTTGTGGCGGAAGTTCTCTTCTCCAATATCGGGATGATGAAGGTGTTTAAAAAAGGACAGCTGTCGGTAAACGCGCGCCTGGAAAGCGGCGTCTATCACTTGGAGATTCCATTTAACTAAAAGGTATAAGGTTTAGGGTAGAAGGTAGAAGGCGCAAGACGCAAGACGTAAATAGTTGATTGGGTTGATTGAGTTTATTAAGTTGATTAAGTTTAGTAAGTCGCTTGGACTTTTAGCTTTTTGCCTCAAACCTCAAACCTCCAGCCTCTAACCTAACGCGCAATTGTTTTTTTAACCTTCCGCATTCCGAATTCCACCCTCTACCCTCTGCGCCATGCGCCATGCCCTCTGCGCCAGCGCCATGCCCTATGCGCCATGCCCTCTGCTCT
>JAIVWA010000347.1:0-5429 GCA_049190255.1 Gammaproteobacteria bacterium
ATTGTATTAATATCTATTTTCTTGGATGCTTTTAGGATTTCTATGCCGGCCAGCTTGCCGTCATGGCTTGTATCTAGATTAACCCCATCTGCAAGTTCCACAACCCCATCCGGGGTCTCATCGCTAAACTTTAGATATAAAGCATCGACTTCATCATCATAATAAACTTTCATTTTTTCTTCCTTTCTTCAAAGGATAATTTGTGATTACCGTGACAATTCTTTCTTTAACGACAGCAACCGCCTTTATTGGAAATTTAAACTCCTAAAGGTCTTTGATGATTTCATGTTCCCCGTCTTCTAAGCTCAAATCTTGCAAAATTTCCTTTATGGTTACTTCCGGGATTTTGTAAAGCTTCCCTCTCCTTATTGCATGTCGTGAGAATTTTATGATCACAACCCATTATCCTTTATGATACTTTGCCTGGCTATATATGGGAATTTGAATAGATTATGCCAACTATGACAAAATCATAATTGTGTGTCAAGCTTCGAACTTTTGATACTTATAGACTTAAACTGAAATTGAATATTATCAGTTGCTTGAGAAAAATATAGCAAAAGGGGGAGATAAATCTCGGTGTTTTTGAATTAACAACTATTTAATTACGTGGGCGCTTTTCCAAACGCTAATGGATCTTATCCCAGCATAGGAAATCGCGGCTGGAAAGCCGCTCCCACGTTCCACATATAGACGGCTTCTGCTAAAAGCTTAGGAGTGGCCGTGCCGATTAATGACAGCGGGCACCCGTCTTCGCTTAAGCTTCGCCGCGCCAAGCAGTGGTCCGCTCTACCCAAATATCAAAACCGGTAAAGCTCTTTTGGTCTTTTCTGAGATGAGATGAAAACAATATGTGGTTGACGAAGGCACACAAAAGTGTTTGTTATAATACATCATATTGTTCGCATTGGAGAGTTCATAATGGACACCGAAACCGTAAGACTTAAGGTCACGCTACCGAAAGAATTGGTTGAGGCGATGAATCGGGTGACTGAACCGAGAAAACGCAGCCGGTTCATAGCAGAAGCTGTCCGGCAAAAGATTGAGCAAAAAGAAAAAGAGGAGATTGAAAAGCTTTTAGAAGAAGGCTATCAGGCTACTGCTAAAGAAAGCCTGGCATTGACAAAAGAATTCGAGAGCGCCGATTTGGAGGGCTGGGATGATTATTAAGAGAGGCTTTATATACCTGGCGGCACTGGATCCCGTTATCGGAAATGAAATTGCGAAAACACGACCGGTTACGATAATTTCTAATGATAAAAATAATGAATTTTCCGGAACCGTCACTGTTCTGCCGTTAACTTCCAAAAAAATTCGGAAGATATACCCCTTTGAAGTGTATTTAGCTAAAGGAATGGGAAACCTTCCCAAAAATTCAAAAGTAAAGGCCGACCAAATCCGGACCCTGGATAAAAGCAGACTGGTTAAGCCGATCGGTGAATTGGGGATAAAAGAAATAGAGGCAATCGAGAAAGCTCTGAAAATTCACCTTGAATTATAGTCTCATCGTTTCCATTACCAAAAGTGAGGCAAATCATGAAAACAAAACTAATCTTCAACGTTCAAAAGGATCTGAACCAAAAGATAAAAGGCCTGCGGTCATAAACCATATCATCTGGGTGTTGGGACAAGGTAAGGTGCCTGATTGATGGAGCACAAATAGCCTTATCTTGTTCAACCCTCTGCGCCATGCCCTATGCTCTATGCCCTCTGCCCCATGCCCTTTGCCCGCTACCCTTCATTTTTTCCCGACTTCCGCATTCGCACTTCCGAATTCACTTTGCCCTATGCTTCTGCTTTCCGTATTCCCACTTCCGACTTCTGTCTAACCTTCTCACCTTCTTACCTTCGAACCTTCTTGCCCTTACCTTCCGCATGCGTGCCGCGGCATAGTCCCATTTGATTGGGACGACGACGGGTCCCACTTCCGAATGCGCCTGCTCTATCATTCCCCATTCCACATTCCGCCTTCCCCATTCCCACTTCCGCATTCGCACTTCCGAATTTGCTTTGCCCTATGCCCTATGCCCTATGCGCCCTGCTTTCCCCATTCCACATTCCGCATTCCCCATTCCCACTTCCGCATTCGTATCACTCTATCACCCGCATGGTTTTCCATTTGCCCTGGGAAAATCGCCAGAAGGTCACAGCGGCCAGCTGGCACAGGAATACCACCAAACAGCCCCAGGCAAAATAGAGCCCCCGGCCGAAAACCGCCATGCCGATATACAGCGGCAATACCAGTCCAAACATGGAAATCACTGCGATGCTCCACATGATAAATCTGGTATCGCCGGCGCCTTTGAGCACCGCCGTGCTGATCATATACAAACCATCCAGCAATAAATAGGCGGCCACAAACCGTAAAACCACCACCCCCATACCCTTGATGACGGCAAACCCTTCAGGGCTGACATCCCTCGGACGGAATAATTCCAACAACGGTTGGGGCACAAAGAGGTAAAGCAGGACGAGCACTGATATATACCCACCGGCGATGACCATCGTCGCTTTGGCCGCATTAACGGCCTGATCCGGCCGATTGCGTCCCAGAGCCTGGCCGACCAGGGTGCTGGTGCCCAGCGCAAAACCCATCAAAGGTCGAAATGATACGGAATCCAGGGAAATGGCAATATTGGTGACCGCCAGCTCCATTTTTCCAATCCGGCCCACCATGATAACAAAAAACAGAAAGGCAAACACATCCAGGCTGAATTGAAGCGCGCTGGGCACGCCGAAGCGCAAAAGCCTTCGAAAAAGGTCGCTATTGAAGTGGTAATTTTTCAGGACCTTGAAAGCGCGATCATTTTCGCGGGTAAACACGATAACTGCGAGCAAAGCCGTGACCACTGTCCATGAAAAAACTGTCGCCAGGCCGGCTCCTAAAATCCCGAGCTCCGGAAATATCCAGACCCCGTTGATCAGGGCATAATCCAGGGGCACGTTAAGGAGCATACCGATGATGTAAATTATCATCACCGGTCGGGTAGCACCGCGACCGGTATAAAAACATGAAAGGCTCATCCCGACAATGTGGATACCCGATCCTAAACACAGAACGCGAAAATAAATGACTTCCAGCTGTTGCACTTCCGCCGCATGGCCGACCCATTGAAACAGGGGGCCGGCGCAAAACGAAAGGCCGATCAGGATCAGCCAGGCAATCATAGAAAAATAAATGCCCTGCCACATCGCCCTGCCCACCCGCTGCAAAGCACCTGCTCCGGCATACTGGGCGATGATGACATTACTGTAACCCGCCGTGTCGGCAAAAAAAGAAAGAAACACAAAAGCAGCGATACCGGCCGGCAACGCCGCGGCGATGGCATCAATGGAGTAATTGGCCAGAAACACCCGATCGGTGAATGTCATCACCACCGTGGTGGTCATGCTGATCACCAGCGGCAGGCTGACCCGCAGCACGTCGCGGTAGCTGTTTGTTGATTTTGAGGGAATTGTCTGGGGTATCATTTATTTCCAGTTGAGGGGGTTCGTCACGCCCGCGAAGGCGGACATCCAGCCCAATGGCCACCGAATTTTATTGAAACAATGGAATAATCAGATAAGACGAACAGCACTAATAACACATGGTGTGATATTGTACAAAAATAATCGCGGTGAATACTGGATGTGTCAGGGCTCGATATTTACTGACACTTTATATGAAACTTCAAGAGGCCTTATTCGATGTTGGACGTTCAATGTTCGGTGTTCGACGTTCAATAGTTTCTTTTTTCGATAAGACTGGCCGCTCCACAACCAGCGGCCGGGCAGAAATCTGAAACCCTTGACAGGGTTAATCCACCTGGGGTCGGGGCAGTACTTTTGCCAGTTCAGCGATTTCCGGCACCCGGTTCTCCCATTCGATGGCCATCAGATGAACGCCGGCGATGCCCTCCATTTCCTTGAATTCTTCGATTTGCTCGCAGGCCATCTTGATGCCTTCATCGGCGACTTTGCCTTTGCCGGCGCCCTGCAGTCTTTTGATGACATCATCAGGCACATCCATTCCGGGAACCTTGCTCTTCATGTACCGGGCCATACCAACACTTTTCATCGGGGTCACACCGGCCAGGATATGGACTTTTTCGGTCAAGCCCATGTCGTTGGCCTGTTTGACCCATGCGCGGAATTTTTCCATATTGTAGATGCACTGGGTCTGAATAAAATCCACCCCGGCGTTCACTTTTTTGGCCAGACGGTGCACCCGCCAGTTAAAGGGTTCTGCAAAAGGATTGGCGGCCGCACCTATAAAAATACGAGGTGGTTCTTCGATGTCTCCGCCGCTCATGAACTTGCCTTCATCCCGCATGCCCTTGACCATGCTGATCAGCTGCATGGAATCAATGTCAAAAACGCCCTTGGCGGTGGGATGATCGCCAAACTGCTGATGGTCGCCTGAAAGACACAGCATATTTTTAATACCAAGAGCATAGGCGCCCAGGATATCGCCCTGCATGGCCAAACGGTTGCGATCGCGGCACACCATCTGATAATTGGGCTCCAGACCTTCCTGGATCAAGATAAGACAGGCAGCCCAGCTTGACATGCGCACGACGGAAGTCTGGTTGTCCGTGATGTTGACCGCATCCACATTTCCCTTCAGGTGGGCCGCTTTTTCCCTGACTTCCTGGGCGCTGGTTCCGCGAGGCGGTCCCAGTTCACCGGTAAATGCAAAATGGCCCGCCTTCAAAACCTTCTCTAAATTACTGCCTGATTTCATTTCGATTTCCTTTGAGCTCATGGTAACTTTTTTCTCCAATATTCCAATCGCACGACATAGAGGCTCTCGACAGGTTGAGGCGAAGCCCCTAATCCGGGTCTATTCTTCCACCTTTTTATATCCAGGCTGGATCAGGGTGCGCGGCACCTGGTTGTGCCAGTCCACCGCCGGCGCAATCTCCAGAATGCAGTCCAGCCGGCCCTGTCTTTCCAGGCGCTCGTATATCTGGTACCAGGCACAGGGTTGGTCGATGTTTATCTCGCAACTGCCCTGGTTGGTGCCGCCGCAAGGACCGTTATAAAGTCCTTTGGCACACATGGTTACCGGACAAATCCCGCCGGTCAGACCGAGCACGCAGCTGCTGCAGGAACGGCATCTTTCTTCATACCATCCCACCCCCTGGTTGACTGCCAGACCGGAAGTGTCCACAGCGGGGAAAACAGGTATATTCGGAAACCTTTCCGCCAGAAACTGGATGCCGACGCCGCAGGCCATTGACAGGATGGCATCATAATCTTTGACCACATCATCCAGCTCTGCCAGATATTCCCGATCACACTGCCTTTCAACAGTTTGAGCGCCCAGCTCAATGGGATTGTCGTCCAGCTTGCGGGCCATCTCCAGCTCGGCGTTTAGAACGTCAACCTCCTTTTCCCCGCCGGCAAGGCACACCGCCACACAGGTGCCGCATCCTACGTTCAGGACC
>JAIVWA010000348.1:0-5416 GCA_049190255.1 Gammaproteobacteria bacterium
GTAGCGACTCTGAGACCTTTACCATCACCGTGGGTGAGGTCAATGATCTCGATGATGTAGTTTCACTCACAACCAATCCGGAGTTTTTTGAAAATCCCGAGACGGATGACGGACTTGATCCGGGTGTGGAGGTGCCGACTTATGAAGAACCGACGGAAAATCCGGATATTGAAGTTAAGCAGGCGCCCTCGGTTGCGGAATACTTGACGTCCCAGGGTTCAGCCGATGCGGATGATCAATTGGTACCCATGGACGATCCGGAAATGGAAGAGACTGAAGAAATTATTTATCTGACCGCTGAGATTGATACGGACAATCAGTCTGAAGGGCGTGAGGATGATCGTTCCTACACTTATTTTGACAATGATCTGTACAAAAATATAAATCCTTTAAAATATTTGGCTAAAAATTATACGGCTGCGGATGGACTGATCCCGCAGAGCGGGGATAACTTCAGCATCCTTGATTTCGACAGCGATGATCCGAACCAGGTTAATGTAAATGGCGACTATGACTTGCTGAGACAGGAGCTCGATGAATCCTTCAATACCGAACTGAAAAGCCAGGCGGTCAAAGCAAAGGTTGTCACCATAACCGCGGCATCCTTCGTGGTCGGTTTTGTCAGCTATCTGTTACGGGCCGGATCGATGATTGCAGGCCTGATGTCATCCTTGCCTTTATGCCGCGGGTTTGACCCGATAGCTATTTTTTCCGGGGATAAGAAGAGGAAAAAAGATCGAAATGAAATACCTAATACAGACAGACCCAAATCGGAAACACTTTTTGATGGGGACGTGGAATGATGTTTAAAACTCCTGCAATGAGACTCAGCTTTGCGCTGGCTCTGTTAACGGTCAATCTCCTTTTTTTGGCCAACCTGATCGGATTTGTCCCCGACAAAACCGAATTTGCGCTGGAACTACGCAAAAGTTTGAGCGAATCGCTGGCGCTGCAGTTTTCCGTCGCCGCCGAAAAAGGTGAGCTCCAAACCATCCAGAGCACCCTTCGGGCGGTGGTGGAGAGGAATGACAATATCCGTTCCGCGGCAATTCGCACCTATGACGGTAAGCTTCTCGTGGTGGCGGGGGAACATCTGGCTCACTGGAAGGCGCCGGTCGATGGCAAATCAACCTCGACCCATGTGCATGTCCCGGTGTTCCGGAAAAATAAAAATTGGGCGACGGTGGAAATCCGTTTTGCTCCACTGTGGACAAACAATCTGGTGAGCGGGTACACCAAGTCTTTTGTCGGGCTGCTGGCCTTTATCGCCCTGGGTGGTTTTCTCTGTTATTTCTTCGTCCTTAAGAGATCTTTGCGGGAACTCGATCCCTCGGCGGTCGTTCCCGAACGGGTTCAAAAAGCCTTCGATGTTATGCAGGATGGGGTCCTGATTCTGGACGAAAAGGAACAAATCGTGATGGCGAATATATCTTTTTCAGGTCTGTTCGGCAAATCCCCCGCGGCAATGATCGGGCTGAAGGGCTCGGAACTGGGCTGGCTGGATTGTCAAAGTCCGAAACAGATCAGTCAGTTGCCTTGGTTCAAGGTGCTGCAGGATGGCCAGGAACATAAGGGCGCCTCGCTGAGTTTGCTGAACAGTCTCGGCAGCAAAATCAAGCTCACTGTCAATGCCGCCATGGTAACCGACAATGCGGGGAAGTGTCGCGGCACCCTGGTGACTTTTGACGATATCACCCAGTTGGAGGAAAAAAACTTCGAACTCGGCGATATGGTTGAAAAGATGAAGCTGGCCAACGAGGATATTCAGGCGAAAAGTCAGGAGCTGGAAATCCTGGCCAATTACGATTCGCTGACGTCCTGTTTGAATAGACGCTCGTTGGCTCGAAAGTTCGACGCCATGTTTACCCAAGCAATAGCCGGCGGGGCGCATCTGTCCTGCCTGATGCTGGATATCGATCTCTTCAAATCGGTCAATGACAATTATGGGCATGCAACGGGGGATCAGGTGATCAAGGCGGTTGCCGATGCTCTGAAAACATGCACCCGTGATACCGACCTGGTCGGGCGCTACGGCGGCGAAGAGTTCTGTGTGGTTTTGCCAAAACTTAATCTGGACAAGGCCGCTCAGATTGCCGAGCGCATCCGCCAGGCAATCGAAAAGAAATCATGTTCGGGGGTCAAAATCACCGTAAGTCTGGGGGTCTCTTCCCTTGAATTAAATACCAACAAACCGGACGAGTTGATCGACCAGGCCGATAAAGCCCTGTACGCAGCCAAAAAAAGCGGCCGGAATCGGGTTGTCACCTGGGGCAAAGATTTTAACTCGGTCGCGGAGGTCGATGGCGGTGGGAAAATCCAGGAACAGGTTTCGCAATCTGGAAAATCGGCAACTATCGATACGGATCAAGCTCCATTGCAGCGTCGGGTGCTGGAACTTGAAGGGCTGCTGGAAAAACGCTCCCTAGAGTTAGAACACTATGAAATGTATGATTTTAAGACCGGTTTGCCGACCCGCTCTCTGTTTGAAGATCGGATCGGTCATGAGATCGCCAGAGCCAAGCGGAAGAAGTATCTGGTGGCGATACTGTCGATGACCATCGACACGATCAAGCGGGTTCACGAAACTCTCGGGTATGGGGCTGCCGAGCAATTGGTGAAAGCCTGCGGTCAGCGGTTGAATGATGTATTGCGCGAGGATCTCGACATGGTTGCAATGATCGATAATTCTAAAGGGATGTCAACGGTTTCGCTGATCAACCAGACGGAGTTCGGTATCCTGCTGACCGATATCAAGCAGGTTGACCATGCTACCTGGGTGATGAAACGTATTCTGGACTCCTTCGAAAAACCTTTCCAGATCAAAGGCAACGAAATATACACTTCTGCCTATTTCGGCGTCAGTATCTTCCCCCACGATGGACAGACGGTGGACGAGTTGTACAGCAGCGCTACCAATGCCTGCAGTTGTGCACAAAAGCTCAATGGGAAGGATCGCTATTTGTTCTCTTCGCAGAGCCTGAACGAAATGGCGGTCAACCAACTGAAGATTGAAAATTCACTGCATGAAGCCATTCAGAATGATGAATTGCAACTGCACTACCAACCCAAGATCGAAGCTGCAACGGGGCGGATTGCCGGATTTGAAGCGCTGCTTCGCTGGCAGAGTGCCAGTTTGGGGTTTGTTCCACCGGATAAATTTATCCCGGTTGCGGAGCAGTCCGGGCAGATCGACGGGATCGGCGACTGGGTTCTTTATAACGCTTGCCAACAGCTCAGAACCTGGATGGATATGGGGCTGGAGGTCGAGCCGATCGCGATCAACATGTCAGGGGTTCAGCTGCGTCAACAGAATCTGGCCAATCGGATTCAGAACGTTCTGGATGAGTTCAATATAGATACCCAGCTGCTTGAAATCGAGTTGACGGAAAGCTCTTTGGTCAATATCCATGACCAATCTTTTGCCATTCTGGAACAGATCAATGCGATGGGGCTTCGGGTGACCATGGACGATTTCGGTACCGGCTATTCATCGTTGTCCTATTTAAGGAATATCCCGCTGTCCGGTTTAAAAATTGATAGGTCCTTTATATCTGATATCAACAAAGATGAAAATGCCGATAAACTGATCGCTTGCATCGTTTCCATTGCTCATGGGCTGGGGCTCGAAGTGGTCGCGGAGGGGGTTGAGGAAAAGTATCAGGCTGATCATCTGATTGCGTTGGGCTGTGAATATCTGCAGGGCTATTATTTCAGCCGTCCGATACCTCACAGTGAGGTTGCGGACATTTTACAAAAACAACCGATGGCGCTGACAGGCTGACCAATCGGTTTCAACAAGGAAGGCAAGCAATGTTTCAGAAAGTTGTAAAATCAGCACAACTGATTTCGTGGCCGTTCCTTTAGAATATCACTTGTCATTAACTACCTGAAGCATTTCATTTACGATTTTGTCTGCCTGCTCACAGTTTACCTGACAAGTTCCAACCTGATAGTGCCCACCACCACCATATTGGAGAGTTAAGGAACCTACATTAACGTTGGAGGTTCGGTTTATTATGCTATGCCCCACAGAGATCATCGTAAACTGTTTGTTTTTTCCATCAACTAATCGAATTGAAATATTTTGTTCAGGATAAAGCACATATTCCAAAAAACGATTTCCGATAGGAGGCCTCTCCACACCGCGCAAGTCAATTAGAATTGCGTTGCCTATTTGCAAGATATTTTTTAAAAGAAAATTTTTATATTTTTCAGTCTCCCTTTGATACACCTGAATACGTTCCTGGAAGTCTGGCAGGGATAATATATGTTCCACAGATTCTGTGCGTAGTAATTTAGGCAGCTTTTTCATTAATTCAAAATTGCTGATTCGAAAACTGTGTATGTGCCCCAAACCGGTACGGGGGTCTGATATAAACGCCAGTAAATTCCAGCCCTGGGGATTGAGTATATCCTTTCGGGAAAATTGAGCAGAATCCACTACTCCTGCAACGGCGACTAATTCTTCAAATTTCGATATTAGTTGATGGTATCGAATTTTCTTTTTATAATAATCAAAAATCACCTGCGCTGCGCTGGGAACAATTTCACTGGCACCGGTGAATCTTCCCGACAAGTTCAATCTTTTATTCGGGGATCAGATGCAAACTTTTGTGCGCTTCCGATGGTCAGTTTTTTAACATCAGGATGCAGCGGGTTGATCAGGTAGTTGAATTCTTCTCTGATGATGGTGCTGGGCACCTTGTAAAGGACGGATTTCTTTTCCAATATATGCTAATATTGCCATCTTTAATTGATAGCAAATTATGATGAGTTTTTTTCTTTTTTATAAATACAAGATATCTTCCAAAAAGGAGGTAATTCATGGATCAACACCAGACAGAATGGAACGAGAAAGTGGCCCGCAAAATTATTAAAAACCTTGAGAAACGCCGGATGGCGGGCAGCTACACCGCCAGCGCGGTAAAGGCGAAAGAGGAGATCATCGATATGATTCCGCAAGGGGCAACCGTCTTTCGCTGTGGGTCGATGAGCGCGGTGGGCATGGGGCTGTGGGATTCAATTGCGGCCCTGCCGGAAGTAACCCTGATTGATCCTTATCGACCCGAATTGTCACCCGAGGAAGCCATGGAGCTCAGGCGCCGGGGGTTGACCGCCGATGTCATGATCGCCAGCACCAACGCCATTACCCTGGACGGAAGGCTGGTCAACCTCGACGGCATGGGCAACCGGGTGGCGGCCATGGCCTTCGGCCCCAAAAAGGTGATCCTGGTGGTGGGCATGAACAAGGTGGCCCCGGACCTGGAATCGGCCGTGGCCCGAGTCAAGCACTACGCCGCACCGGTCAACAACATCCGCTACGGGCTGAAAAATCCCTGTGTCGAAACCGGTCTGTGCAGCGATTGCAAAACCCCCCAGCGAATCTGCAACATGTGGAGCACGATCGAAGGCCACA
>JAIVWA010000349.1:0-5409 GCA_049190255.1 Gammaproteobacteria bacterium
CCTCTGTCCTCTGTCCTCTGTCCTCTGTCCTCTGTCCTCTGACCTCTGTCCTCTGTCCTCTGTCCTCTGTCCTCTGTCTTCTGTCCTCTGATTTCCGCATCAGACCGGGTGCTTGTTGGGCAATTTCGACAATGGCATTCAGATCAATGTGTTGCTGTGCAATTCTGGTGACGGCAGTGATCGAATCTGTGGCCCAGCCGTGCTCGGGTGTCGGTACCAGCCCCAGGTGGCGTTCGGGAAAGTGCTGCTCGCTGAGCTTGGGTATGGTACCCAGTACCGGAATCCGGCAGTAGTGTTCAATGCTGTCGCGCAGTTTTTTTTCGTGCCTGGCATTGGCAACCCGGTTTAAAATCACGCCTTTGATGGAGACTTCCGGATCAAACTGAATACAACCGGCTACCACCGCCGCCATCGTCCGGGTGATCTTGGTGCAATCGACGCAGAGGATTACAGGACATTTAATCAGCTTGGCCAGCTCAGCTGTACTGGTGCTGCCCTGAAGGTCGATGCCATCATAAAGGCCCCGATTGCCCTCGATAACGGAAATGTCACAATCAATGGAATGAGATAGAAATGACTGAAGGTTTTGTTCTTCGTTTAACAGGAAGGAGTCCAGATTATAGCAGGGCCGGCCGGCGGCCAGCGCCAGCCAGCCCGCATCAATATAATCCGGACCTTTTTTAAAAGGGGCGATGGATTTACCTGACTCGCTCAACGCAGCAATGATTCCGATCGACAACAAGGTTTTTCCCGATCCGCCGCGCAGGGCAGCAATAATTATTCGGGGAAATTCCATTGCATTAGGCTGCATTGATTAAGGTTGATGAATCCGAACAAACAGCTGTCGATGCAGACAGGGACTAATCTTCTGTTTCTGCATGTGCCTGTTTGCCGGCCCCCTTGAGGCCGTACATCGATGTACTTCCGCTGGACCAGTACTCGAGAACTTCTTCGATCACCAATTTATTGATCAGCTTTTTGGCTATCCGGGGTTTTAATTCCAGAATTTTGGCCAGGTCGTTAAAATAAAATTTGCTCTTGACCTTTGATTTTTTTTCCAGACCCGCAACGATTCTTTCTTTTGCTTCCTCGTACTCCATGTTTATCCTCTTTTCAATAAAGCATAGGGAGCCCGCAGAGGGGGGCTCCCCATACTGGTTTGGACGCTTAGAATTTGAACTGCGAAGTCTGGCGCCATGTTAAGTAAGCCGGATCGCGGAAATCATCGATCAGGTGATGGGTGAATTCCAGTTCGCATTTTTCAAAAAACCGCTCCCACCCGATCCGTTCGGCCCATTCACCCAAACGCTCGTATTTATTGGCGTCCTTGGAATAGGCGTCCACCATTTTCTTGATGGTGGCGGTGGTCTGAGGCCAGCGCGGTGCTTCGTTGGGAATAAAGGCCACAACGACCTTGGAAAATTTCGGTGCACTGATGCGGTTGGAAACTTTCCCGCCGGCCATGATGACGATACCGTCACCTTCGGTGTCGGCCAATGGCATGGAGGGACACATGGTGTAACAGTTGCCGCAGAACATGCAGCGGCTTTCTTTGACGGACACACTGTTGACCTTTTTGCCGTCGATTTCCACCTTGGAGGGTTTGATGGCCGCAGTCGGGCAGGCGGCAATGGCCAGTGGAATCTCACACATCTTGTCCAGATATTCATGGTCCAGCAGCGGCGGTTTGCGGTGATATCCCAAAATGGCGATATCCGAGCAGTGAACCGCACCACACATGTTCAGGCAGCAGGCCAGAGAGACCCGCAGATGGGCCGGCAGCCGGTGGTCTTTGAACTCATCAAAGAGCACATCCATGGTGGCCTTGACCGGGCCGGAGGCATCGGTCGCCGGTGTATGGCAGTGAATCCAGCCCTGGGTGTGGATGATGTTGGTAATACCGGCCCCTGTGCCGCCGACCGGAAATTTATAACTGCCGCCCGGAAATTTTCGGCTTTCAAGATCCTTTTTCAAGGCCATTGCCGCATCTTTGCTATCCGTCATAAACTCAATGTTGTTGCGTGTCGTGAACCGAAGATGACCGCCGCAATATTTATCTGCTATTTCACAGATCTCACGTATATGGGTGACACTCATCAACCGGCAACCACCGGCCCTGACCGTGAATACTTCGTCGCCCGACTCGGCAACATGGACCAAAACGCCCGGTTCCAAAATTTCATGATATTTCCATTTACCCTTATTTTTAACAATTACCGGAGGGTAAAATTCATCGTATTTTCTGGGCCCGATGTCGGTAATTCGGTTTTCCATCGGTTTGTCCAGATTGTAACCTGAAGATACAAATGCCATGGTTTTTTCCCCCTATCTCTGATGATATTTTCTGAATTCGTTGATGTCACGTTTGAATCCGCCCTCAACCTCATCTTCATTCCAGAAGATATACGGGTTGGTACGAGGCTCGCTCACCATTCGCGGATCCGGTTTAAAACCGGTTACTTCGAGCAGCTTCTTAAAACCCTGTCGTTTCATCAATTCACCGAGTCGCTCACGGTTTTTTCCTTCTTCCATCCACCAATCCCAAATGGGTTCAATAACTGTTTCTTTTATTTCGTCATAAGGCTCTTCAACCTTGATAAACGGAACGATTAGTGATCCCATCTGCGCACCGTCAAGAATCGGTGCTTTGGCACCGGCCAGGATGGTACACCCTCTGTCATTGCCGATTCGAAGCGCTCGCGGCATGACATTGATGCAATGCATACAGCGGGTGCACTCTTTGTTATCGATCATCAGCTTGTTGTCTTCCATCCACATGCAGTCGGTGGGGCAATTATCAATGACCTCTTTTTGGATATCAAAGGGACCCCAGTCGCGACCGGAATGGGCGCCGCCGTTGGGTGGGATCTCGCCGCCGATATAGGCCTGGACCGCCTCCTGGTCGATGGGTATCTCATCGCGCCAGGTACCGATGAAAGACAGGTCGGACCGGGCAATGGAAGCCACACAGCAATTGGGGCATCCGTCGAATTTAAACTTGAATTTGTAAGGGAAAGCCGGACGATGTAACTCATCCTGGTACTCGACGGTAAGATCGTGGCATATCGCCTGGGTGTCATAACACGCGAATTCGCATCGGGCCTGGCCGATACAATCGGAAGGTGTCCGCAGATTAGAGCCGGACCCCCCCAGGTCCTGGTTGAGATTATGGGTCAGTTCCCAAAAGATTTCTTCCAGCTGGGGTGTGGTGGTACCCAGAAAAATAATATCCCCGGTGGATCCATGCATATTGGTGATACCGCTGCCGCGCCTTTCCCAGAGGTCGCAAATTTCTCTAAGGTATTTTGTTGTATAGAACTTGCCGGCCGGCTGGCTAACACGCATTGTATGGAAATGGGCAACACCGGGAAACATTTCAGGCTGGTCACAATAGCGCCCGATCACGCCACCGCCATAGCCGAACACACCCACGATTCCTCCATGTTTCCAGTGGGTCCGCCCGTGCTTGAAAGAAAGTTCAAGAACGCCAAGAAGGTCTTCAACCACATCTTGTGGAATCTGGTATTCAATGTTCTCTTCGTTCTTTGCCCTAACTTCGGCTTCCTGCTTGAGATCGGACACAAAACTCGGCCAGGGTCCGGACTCAAGCTGATCCAGCAAAGGGGTTTCATGTTTTGCCATTATTTACCTCCATTTTCGTTAATTTTAAGACTCTAAAACCAATTAAGAAAGCTCACTTTCAACGGGGACTGCCGATGTCACCTCCTCTCAATGATTGGATTATTCTTTCTATTTTTCAATTTTCTGGCGAAATGTTCCAATTTTAAAATCAAGGAGTAGATATAAAATTAATCCCCAGTCTTGTCAACAGAAAAGCATTGATTGATCTCGTTAAGGCGCTAAAAAAATTCAAAATTACAACACCTACATTATCTTGTGGTCAAAGTTAGGTCAAACGCTCTATATAGTGTTTCCGGATTTATGCAAAAACAGGTCAATGGACCTATGTAACGACTCAACATGCTCCTCCAAATGCTGCTTTACGATGGGAGTTTCAGCAGATCGGGAATACAGTTCATTGGCCACAGCTTCGGTCAACTCAAATAAATCTTCTTGGGAGCAAACGGAAAGATAATACCCGAAACATTGATCAATGGCATCGGGCAACTCCGGGGTCTGTGGTTTCAAGGCCAGGCCTTCAAAAAAACCTTCAAGGGTCGCCGGCACAGCCCGGGAGTCCGCCCAGGTAATATCACCGACACCATCCAGGCGATCCAGGCGCATGCGGATGGATAGGCCCAAAAAGAAAAGCAGCAAGGCCTGCAGAATCATTTCGGGACCTTTGACGCTATTTTCCGGATGGTTTAGGTTTTGAATGAGAGGGGTATAGTGGCGGACGGTAATCAGCTTAAGGTCAACAACGGCATTTTCTATCCGGACAATAAAGTCACCGGCGGCATGGTGCCAGGCAAAGATCTGCTCGAAGGTTTCGACATTATAGTAATAAGCCAGGATCCTGGCCGCCTGCCGGTAAAGCGCTGATTGTTGTTCGGTTGAAAGAAAAAACCGGCGGCCGGTGTCATCCCAGACGATAATTTTTTCGGCATTGTCCGACGGGTCCCTGGAAATATGAAATTCGTTATAGCCTTCAAACCATTGACCGAGGAACATGGGAAGTTTCCGCTTGCCGGCTGCGGCGACCTCGCCGAAGCCATAAACCTGTGGCAATAAAGAAAGGGGGAAACTATCATTGAGCCTTTTTAAATTACGGTATTCCTCATTGATGGTCCGGATACCGGTGTTGGATACCGCCACATTGAGCACAAAAAAAATTGATTGTTGATCTGGGGGGACTTCTATACGGGCCGGATGGTAGAACTCCCCATGTTTTTCGAGGCGTATGCGGATTTCACGGATATCCTCCGGTTTCACCTTCTGCTGAAGTTGCCGCGCGGCCGCCCGGGATAAGATCTCCAATCCCCGCTTTTCAAAAAATGTCCGGACAGCGCCGAAATAATCTCCGTGGCTGATGGAAATCTCGTCCTTTTTCCCTGAAAAATTGCGCGACAGGGGCAGCGGCTGCCGCCAGATGGCGTGGTTGCTGTCGACCGGTGTTGTGTCGCTGTAAAGGTAATAGGAAAAGTGGGGGTTGGGTTTCTGGTCTCTGGTAACTGGTCTCTGGTGACTGGTCACTGGTTTCTGGTCTCTGGCCGCTGGTCTCTGGTTTTTTAGCTCATAGCTCTTAGCTGATAGCTGATAGTCGAAATGATGGAATCCTTTTTACTATGAGCTTTGAGCTGTCAGCTATGAGCTATTATTTCTGGTCGCTGGCAGCTCGATACTGGATACTCGATACTTGATACTCGATCAATAATGGCATAAGGCTCAGGGCTCAGGGCACAAGGTAAATAGCAACGAAAGGAGATTGACGTGATTTAACCTTGCGCC
>JAIVWA010000350.1:0-5356 GCA_049190255.1 Gammaproteobacteria bacterium
AGCGCCCTCCCCTGTACTGCAATGGGGATGAGCGCTTTTAGCAACCAGCGGTCTTCGGTATTTAATGATGATCGGCACCTTGCCCTTTGAAACTATCATAGGCAGCTTTGATGATGCAGTAGGTCAACCCCAATCCCAGGATCGTCAAGGCATACCACAGCCCGCCCATAAATACCAAATGTCCCGCATCCCAAATCCATTCAAAATTAAATGGAAACATTATTTTCCTCCCAACCCGGACAAGCCGGAATTGAAGATTGACGATTGAAGATTGAAGATTTGTGGTATCGCTTCGCTCTGTCTTTTCTATTTAAATCGATCGTTCGACCCAGAGGCTCTCGACGGGTAGAATTGCTTAAATATTCAATCTGGCTATGGCATAAATCATGTGCAAACATGATGTGATTTCAATAAATAGGTACTAACCACGGACCGCGCAACTGCTCAAAATATTGCTCAACCCGATGTCTACTTATTTTCGCTTGCATTCGTATTATTTCACGCCAGCCTTGAGAACACCATAGGAAAGGAAAATTTTCAACTCAAATTTAGCGAAAACGCTCTATCGGTTAATTAAACGTCTCGGACGTTCTACAATTTACCTAATCAACCATTCAACCAATAAACTATTCAACGAGGTCTGTACTTTGTATTTCGTCGTCGATCCCGTCTGTTGGCCTTGACACATCCGGTGTTCCATTGTAATTTTCTTAAAACTTGTATATCAATCAGGAGATATTATGGAAAGAGCAATGCTGTGGTTTAAATGCGCGGCGGTGCACGACCCCGTACGGCCGGTGGTGAAGAAGCCGGCCGTCATCGGATGGGAGGCCAAACAGCGCCAGGTCGATCTGGTGATCGAACGGTCCTTTGAGGGAGACGAATTGCTAAGCCGCATGAAGGGCTGGGTGACGGCTGACGTTAACAAGGTGACTGAAATCGTCCGGCAGCATGGTCAGCTGAAAACACTCGACGATTACGATCTGGTGGTGGAAACCCGGGACAAGACCGACCAGGAGACTCTTTCACAGAAATTGTCCCAAGCCTTTGGCGGGGAGGTCTGGATAGAGCCGATTGCCAAAAGCGTACTCTCCTAACCCGGACAAGCCGGAATTGAAGATTGAAGATTTGTTGATGTCGCTTCGCTCCGTCCTTTTTAAAATCGAAAGAATACCTTAAATATTCAATAGTTACAAAATAGCGAAAATATTTTGTTAGATAAATCCTTCGCAAACATGATGTGATTTCAATTGAGCATAAAACAGGTGTTGGGAAGACGGGACTTCGAGTTTTAGTCCTTTGACCTCATTATTGGACTTTGCGGTATTCATAATAAGATCTGAAATCCGCGGTGTTGGCATAAACCAGTTCCGGGACGAGGTGCCCGTAAGCTTCTTCGGGATCCGAGGCCCCAAATCTAATGTCACCATTTGTATTGGCGTACAAACCTGCCACTTTTTTCTTTCTGGCCGTGGAATTGGTCCACAGGATGACACCGCTGTCGGTCTCCCAGATTTTGGTGATAAGGGATGCCTCGACAACAGCGCCGGCCTGCATTGACTGCCATGTCGAAGACAGGCGAACATGGGGTTTGGGATCGGTGGCGCTAAACTGACCGAAGATCAAGGCATCGATATGATAGGCGCCGCCAATGGATTTGATGGCCTCCAGGTCCAGTTCTTTTCGGTTGACGCGTGCCAGGACATGCTCCCGGCTCCCCAGTTCCAGAAACCGCACCCCCGGTTGGGCCGACTGAACGGTCTGGATATAATTTTGGGTTAGGTATTCGCATAAATCACTTTTGGCGGTGCTGGAAAAGTCGATGACGCCAATGGCTTTATAGGTTTTAAGATCGATTCGCGGCGGGACCAGAACTTTTTGCGTATGCGAGCATGCGAAAAGGATTGGCAAGCATATCAGAAGGATGGCTGCTATACTTTTCCAACTTGATTTCCTGGATGGATGACAGTTCAATATCTTGCATTTGGTCATTGGAATCTCCCTGATTTGACGAATTTTTTACGGCTCAGATGTGCGATCTTTATTATTATCAGCGATAATAATATCGGCTCGAATGTGAAAAACCTTGAACTATTTTAGACAGTCAGATCGGATACCTTGCAAAATTGGATTTGATCTTCTACGGTTGATTGGTTTTGAGATGACCTGAAAAGGAGAATGTGGACATGATTCAAGTGATTGCCACCATCGAGTTGAAGCCCGGCTGCCGGGACGATTTTTTACCCCTTTTGAATGAAAACGTCCCCAAGGTGAAGGCCGAAGACGGTTGTCTGGCCTACGATCCTTTTGTTGACGTGGATTCCGGCTTGCCCGTTCAGGGTGAAACCCGGCCGAATGTGGTCACCCTGGTCGAAGCCTGGAGCAGCCTGGAAGCTCTCCATGCCCATCTGAGAACGCCCCATATGGCGGCCTATCGGGAGGCGGTTAAAGATATGGTTACTGATGTCAGAATCCAGGTCCTAAAAAAAATTTGTTTTACTGAAATTGCTTAATCGCGGCTGGAAAGCCGCTCCCACGCGTCAATACCTTACTTTTTCTGTTGGACGATTCACGAACCAGTCGATTAAATGCCTGGCAATGGTAATCCTGGGGGGGATGGCGGGAAGGTTATCGGCGGTAAACCAGCCGGCATCACGAATCTCGGTGGTGTCGGTTTTAATTTCACTGCCGGCATAGTCCGCTAAAAATGCAACCATTAACGAATTCGGAAACGGCCAGGGCTGACTTGCAAAGTATCTGATATTATTTACGGATATTCCAACCTCCTCTTTAATTTCCCTCGCGACGCATTCTTCCAGATTTTCTCCCGGTTCCACAAATCCGGCCAGAACGCTGTAATATCCGGTTTTAAAACGGATATTGTTGGCAAGCAGGATTTGATTGTTTTTGATCACCGCCACAATAATGGCCGGCGAGACGCGGGGATAATTGACCAGGTTGCATCGGGGGCATACTTTGGCGCGTTCATTCTGCCCGTCTTCGGTGGGTCGGCCGCATTTTCCGCAAAACTGGTGGTTGCGGTTCCAGTCTACCAATTGATTCGCCTGACCGGCGATCCAGACCAGTTCCTCTTCCAGTTGGCCGAAAAAAAGCTCCCGCAGACCTTTGAGCGTAAAACCATCTAACACAACGTTATTATTATTTAATTCTGCGGCATGGCAGGGGGTTCCATCCAGCGAGCCTAAATATTGTTTGCGGATCAGGGAGGGTTTAAATTTTTCTAAATCGCGTAATCGGGGTACTATATAACCATTGGTGCCTGTTTTGATCAGAAGTCGATCCCGATGAAAAACAAACCACAGAGCCTCGTCTGATTTTTTTGACGGCAGTATGAAATTAGGTGTAAAGGGCATCGGTTGTTAGTAAATAAACGTTTCGGACTTGCTATAACTTGCTTTCAAATCTCAGTTGTCTCTGCTGAGGTAGGTTTCTCTTCCTCTTTTGCTTTTTCAGCAAACAGCTCAAACCGCCGGGCTTCGGTTACGTTGCTCTGGGCGGTATATATCTGGCTGATTTTTTGATAATAATCCGCCTTATTGCCCGGGACTTCCCTCACCAGGGAAAGGTAGAGCTCTAAAACCTCGCTGGTATTGAGCCCCGATGCAAAACTGAGGTCGGCATACTTTTGTTTGATATAAGGGTCGATGCGCGAGTGACAGCTGTGACACTGGCCCATGATTTCCTGGTATATATTGCGGGCGTTGGCCATCTCATTTAAAGCCTCATGGGTTTTGGCCAGGGCACGGGCAATGGTTTCATTCCAGTCGTAGGTTTTTAAAAAATCTCGATAAAAGGCTTTGGCTTCTTTGTAGTTTTCGGCGTGATAAAGGGTCTCGCCGCGCAGCACATAACCGGCGACTGATTCTGCCAGTTGCCGGGGTAAGGTGGAAATCAGTGATTCGGCCCGGTCAAAGGCTTTCGTTTCCCAGTAAATCTCACACAAAAGCTGGTAGGCCGGCAGCGCATCCGGCTGGTGTTGCAGAAACGTTTCCAGCAATCCGCGGGCATCGTCGTATTGCTCCAGGTTCAGGCAGGCAGTTGCCAGTTCGAGCGGGATGTAGCCCTGGGCATCGGAATTTTCTTCCAGGGCCTGGTATAAAGACTCGGCCGCCGATTCAAAATCCCCCTGATTTAGGGCCAGATAGCCTTTCTTAAAGGCGTTTCCGTAGCCCGTGTAGGCTTTTTGGACCTCATCCGGCAGCGTGCCGATAAGGGCCGCAAAATATTCGTCATCCGGTTCACCATCAACCGGTTCGTCTTCCCGGGTCTCTTCCTGATCAGCGATTTCGACTTCCGGATACGCGTTCAGACTCCCTTCGAGTGCCCGGGCTTCGAGTTCGCGCTTTTGGTTTTCGAGATCGCTTATTAGATCCGGGTCTTCGGTGAGTTCCAGTGCCAGTTGAATATACTGAAGGGCATCCTCATGGTAGCCGGCTTCTATCATGTCTGCGGCCGTTTTTTTGTGCTGTAACACCAGGGTTTCCCGGCTGCTGTGGATTTTTTCCCGGAGACTCTGACGGAAGCCGTCATCCCAGGGCGCTGTTTTCTCCAGCCTTTCCAGGGCGCGCTCGTATTCCCCGATGGCCTTACCGTGGGCGCCGGTTTCAACAAATTTATCCCCCTTTAATTCATAATCTTCGGGGTCCTTGCTTGAAAAAATGTTTAGTAATCCCATTGGTTTCGATACAGGTGTAAAAGATGTTTATGGTTTTGACAATAGCTTCGGTTCATCTAACGCCCGGGGATGATAATGTTCGAGTCCGGTTTTTGAATTTGTGATTGTTCCTGTTCCTGGTATTTTTTGACCTCTTCAATGAGGCGGTCCATGGCCTCCTGCATGGCCTCCGGAAATTGTTTTATCGCCTGAGCCAGTTCCTTGGCACCAATGACATTTTGAATCGGCAGGGGGCCGTTGGGGGTCATGATACTGGTATGTCCGACGAACACTGGTTTGCGGCTTTTATCTTCCGATCCGTCGGACTTAACCGGTGTGAGACGTTTGACGGTTCCTATTTTCAGATCGGTAAATGATTCTTCGATATAAAGGTTTGATCGATCGATTTTAAATTCTTCCATATTTTGCTGTTCATTTGCCATGGAATATTATCTCCTTCAGATTTGGCATAACAGTCTATCGGTTTGGATGTCTATTTTATTAATTTCGTTGGCGAACTTAACAGATCAACCTGAAGAACGCAACCGTATAGGGGTTAGTTATATGGTTCTTCACATAAAAGAGTGCAAGTTATTTACCACGGGAGTCAAATTTTATTGGCCACCCTTTAAATGCCTAAAATGCGCTAAAATGCCTAAAGTGCCTAAAATTAAGGAATTC
>JAIVWA010000351.1:0-5355 GCA_049190255.1 Gammaproteobacteria bacterium
TAAAAATAGACCGTTCGACACAGTCATTTGACCCTGTCGTCAGACCCTGAGGTCCTCGAAGGGAGGCTCTCGAAGGGAAGCTCACGACAGGCAGAATACATTCCTTCGACTTTTCGATTAGACTGGCCGCTTCAACGGCCAGCGGCTGGGCTGACACCTGACACCTGACACCCGAAACCTTTATTTCTCCACAATCATCGCCATCCCCATGCCACCACCAATGCACATGGAAATCAAACCGGTGTTGTAGCCCTTGCGCTGCATATGGTTGATTCCGGTAACCATTTGGCGTGCACCGGTACAGCCGATGGGATGCCCGAGAGAAATTCCGCTGCCAAGTTCATTGGGGCGGTCATTTTCGATGCCGAGCTCCCGCATGCAGCCGATGGCCTGGGCCGCAAAGGCCTCATTGAGTTCGATCATGTCAATATCAGCGATGGTCATACCAGCTGCCTTGAGTGCTCTTCTAATGGCAGGAACCGGACCCAATCCCATATAGGCCGGGTCAACCCCGCCGGACGCAAAGGCTTTAATTTTAACTATCGGCTCCAGCGCCAGTTCTTTGGCCTTATCTGCGCTCATCAACAAAACCGCAGCCGCAGCGTCATTGATTCCGGATGCATTGCCTGCCGTAACCGATCCATCCTTTTTAAAGGCCGGTCGCAATTTGCCCATCTTCTCCATATCGGTGTCCATGGGTCGCTCATCCGTATCAAAAACGGTTTCACCCTTGCGTGACTTGATTACCACCGGTGCAATCTCCTGTGCAAAAAGCCCCTCCTTGATAGCGGCTCTAGCCCGGGTATGGCTGAGTACGCCCAGTTCATCCTGCTCCTGTCGGCTGATTCCGTACATAGAAGCGATATTTTCGGCGGTAACACCCATGTGATACCCGTAGAATATTTCATAAAGTCCGTCGAATACCATCAAATCGTAAATATCTCCGACGCCGGTCAGTTCCATTCTGTGGCCCCAGCGTGCCTTGGGCAATGCCATGGGCACCTGACTCATATTTTCCTGCCCCCCGGCCAGGATGACTTCCGCCGCTCCGGTCATAATCGCGGATGCCCCTATCGCAATGGCTTTGAGCCCCGAGCCGCAGACCTTATTGATGGCCATCGCCGGTGTTTCCTTGGGAATACCGCCGGCAATCATGGCCTGCCTGACAGGATTTTGACCCTGGGCCGCCTGAAGGACATTACCCATGATGACTTCGTCAATGGTCACTTCAGTGGCGTTGTCATTCCAGTCATAGGACTTTTTTTCGAGATCCGTAATTCCCTGATCCTTTAACTTATCCGGAGCAAAATCCAGAGCTGCCGCCCCGGCAACCGGTCTTAAATTGATCCGTTTTAAAACATCGTTTATCACAACAGCACCCAGTTCCACGACCGGCACCTTCATCAAACCACCCCCAAACGCACCGATGGCGGTTCGGGATCCGCTGACAACAACCGCTTCTCTCATGGTCCATACCTCCCTCTTAATGATTTATTTGAGACAGCTTCTACATATTTCAGAACGAAATTCTATATCATAATTTTGAAGGTAAGGTCAATGAATAGTGAGGTGGGACTTTAGCAACGTCGAAGAAGAATCTGGACCGCTTGGAATTTTTTTTTAAGATACCTTCAATAATAGGTTACCAATTTATTTATCATGATCTTTTTTCGAAGCTTGCAAATGTTTAGCCTTCAGGTTTTTCCATTTATCCAACCGCTGTTTGATGATTTTCTCATGGCCTCGTTCGCTGGGAGTGTAGTAAAACTGACCCTGGAGTTCTTCAGGCAGATAATCCTGCGGAACGAATGCGTCTTTGTGGTTATGGGCATATTTGTAATCTTGGCCGTAGCCGAGATTTTTCATCAGCCGGGTCGGCGCATTGCGGATGTGAAGCGGCACCGGCAAAGAGCCGGTCTTGCGAACAACTGCCTGCACCTTCCCATAGCCTGAATAGATACTGTTGCTTTTGGGCGCCGTTGCTAAAAACACAACCGCCTGGGCCAGTGCCAGCTCCCCCTCAGGATGCCCTAAAAATTGAAAGGCTTGCATGGCGCTCATGGCAATCGTCAGTGCCTGGGGTTCGGCATTACCGATATCTTCGGAAGCAAAGCGAACCATTCGGCGGGCAATGTAGAGGGGATCTTCACCGGCGGCAAGCATCCTTTCAAGCCAGTACAGAGCAGCGTCCGGATCACTGCCCCGCATGCTTTTATGAAACGCAGATATGATGTTGTAATGCTCTTCACCGGATTTATCATATACAAGGGCCTTTTTCTGTAGGGCATGCTCGAGATCTTTTATCGAAATTAAGAGTGATTCATCCTTTTCAGAAGGATCCCTTTTGGTTTCCAGCAAAGATGCAACAACTTCAAGACTGTTTAGAGCCATTCTGGCATCGCCGTCGGCGACTCCGATTAGATAAGAGAGCGCATCTGCCGCGAGCACAAGATTCAAACCACCCAACCCCCTGTCCGGATCTTTTATGGCCTGATTAATGATGACGCCGATATCATCGGAGGTGAGCATTTTCAAGGTAATTACCCGACATCTGGACAGCAACGGAGAGATCACTTCAAAAGAAGGGTTTTCAGTGGTGGCACCGATCAATGTGATTAAACCGCTTTCGACATGATGCAAAAATGCATCCTGCTGGGATTTGTTAAAGCGGTGGATTTCATCGACGAACAAAATCGTTTGTTTGCGATAAAGCTTTTGCTGATTTTGAGCCTCGGCAATCACCCCGCGTATTTCTTTAACCCCGGAGAGCACCGCCGAAAAGTGAACATAGAAGGAACGGGTTTCGGCCGCAATAATTCTGGCTAAGGTGGTTTTGCCGCAACCCGGCGGACCCCAGAGAATCATGGAAAAAATACGATCCTGCTCAATGGCGTTGCGAACGATGCTGCCCTCTCCCACCACATGCAGTTGGCCGACAAACTCATCCAGGCTCCTGGGCCTCATCCGTTCCGCTATAGGCCGGGATGCTGCTGTCGCTTTTTGGGCATGATAATCGAAGATGTCCATATTTAAATTCCTTTTTAAATTCCTGCGGAATTTAAAAATCGTACGCCTCCGGCGAAATATAAAACCATCTTTTCGTGTCAAGCAAGATGATACGTTTTAAGTTTGACTCTTGCCAAGTCACACTGCCCCATTCTTTTTTCCGCATTCCGCATTCCGCATTCCGACTTCAGGTTAATTCCGAATTCCGAATTATCTTTTCTTCCTCCCTTCCCTTTGTCTGAAAATCATACGAATCGGTGTTTTGTCCAGACCGCTTTCTTCCCGCAGCTGGTTGATCAGATAGCGTTTATAGGAAAAATGAATCGCCTGCGGATAGTTGACAAAGCAAACGATGGTGGGCGGTCTGGTGGATATCTGGGCCGCGTAGTAAAACTTTATTTGTTTTCCACGATGCATTGAAGGGGCATTTTTCTCGATGGCCTTGCCCAGGATTCTATTCAACTGACCGGTCGCAATACGATGCACATACTGACTATAAACCTCATCCACCAATTTGAACGTTTTCGTAATCCGCTGGCCGGTTAAGGCTGAAATTGTCATGGCCGGCGCAAAGCTGAGAAATTTGGCCTGGTCTCGCAACCGCTCATAATACGCTTTAACCGTATTGCTATCTTTTTGCACCAGATCCCACTTGTTCAACAGGAATACACAGCCGCATCCCCGATCATAAGCATACCCGGCAATGCTGATATCCTGGTCGGTAACCCCTTCGGCCGCATCCATGACAATGAGCGCCACATCGCAGCGTTCCAGGCTTCTTAAGGCCTTGATGATGGAAAACTTTTCAAGTTTCCGGGACACCTTGCCTTTGCGACGAATGCCGGCAGTGTCGACCAGAAGGTAGGATTTCCCGTTCAGTTTGCAAACCGAATCGATGGCATCCCGCGTGGTACCGGGGATATTGCTGACCAGCAAACGATTTTCGCCCAGGACCCAGTTAATCAAGGAAGATTTACCCACATTCGGCCGGCCCACAACCGCCAGGCGGATCATCTCTCCGGCCGCTTCTTCGTGGGGCGCTGTGGCCAAATCGGAGATGACATTGACCATCTCGTCAAGAAGATCCGTAAGGCCGTAGCGATGCTCAGCAGACAAGGGATAAAGTGTTTCCAGCCCCAATTGATAAAATTCTGAGAGATAAATCTCCTGCTCGGCGCCGTCTATTTTATTGACCACATGGAAAATCGGTTTTTCAACGCTGCGCAACAGATTTATGATATCCTTATCAAAGGGGGAGATCCCCTCCTTGCCGTCGAGCAGCAACATGATCACATCGGCATCCGCAATGGCCTGGTGCACCTGAAACCGGACCGCATCTGCAAGATCGTCTCCTTCGGTAAACCCGCCGGTGTCCACCAGGGTAAATTCAACGTCATCCCAATTGGCATCCCCGTAATGCCGGTCCCGGGTAACACCCGGGAAATTATCCACCAGTGCATCTTTGGTATGGGTAATGCGGTTAAACAACGTTGATTTGCCCACATTGGGCCGACCCACTATGGCAACGATCGGTTTCATCAACGGCCCCCTGAAGTCCGGACATAAGTATAGCTTAACTCTACGGTGTTTTCATCGAGTATTCCGACATAGGCCATGTCTCGATAGCGGTGGACCAAATAGCCGTAGAGCTCATCATTTTGTCCTAAAATTTCCTTGACCCAGGTGGAATCCAGAATTTTGCTTTTTGCCATCATATCCTCGGATGAAACTTTAACCCAGGAATTATTCAGAATAATTTTGCGATCATTTTTAATTTTGTAAATAAAGGCCAGGTTGCGCCGATAATAAACTGTATACTCTTTCCAGTCCTGGTGAAGACCATTCTCTGTGGGTTGTTGTACTCTTTTTAGCTTGCCCCGTGTTCCACCGGCACACCCGATTAAACTAAAAATAACCAGGACTATAAAAAGGCAGGCCAAATTTATGGCTGATTTGCGCATGGTTCCCTCCTTAAGTTGTAGAAATTACGAAATTTTGAACTATAGATAGCAGATTTGGGGACAGGATTTCAAGGAAACTCTTTTTAAAAAAAATTCTGGGTTCAGAGGTTCTGGGTTCAGGGGTACGGGGTTCCCTCCGGGCCGTAGGCCCTATGGGCCGGAGGCAGGATTCAGCGCCGCCGCTGGCGGCCGAAGGGGCCAGTTTAATCGAAAAAAAACTGAGCAAAGCGAATCTACCCTTCGAAATTCTACGGTTCAGTATTCTGCGGTTCGCTTGTTTTAAAACAGATAAAGCGTAGCGTCATCAATATTCGACGTTCGATGTTGGACGTTCGATGTTCGACGTTCAATCTTTTCACTGTTCCGGCCAGGCGGAGTCTCATACGAG
>JAIVWA010000352.1:0-5343 GCA_049190255.1 Gammaproteobacteria bacterium
GAAACGATGTGTTGCCCGAAAACAGAAAGATGGAGTTTCGGATAGGTGTTCACCTTGGGGACGTGATTGTGGAAGGCGAGAGAATTTACGGGGATGGGGTCAACATGGCAGCCCGGATAGAGGGACTTGCCGAAGGAAGTGGCATTAGTATTTCTGGAACCGTCTATGACAGTATCGAAAACAAATTGGATTTGAACTATAAATCCCAAGGAGAACATACTGTCAAGAATATTAAAAAGCCTGTAAGGGTGTATCGGGTACGAAAGAAGTCCTCAATTAATGTATCTGGAGACGATAGAGAATATAAATTGCCTGATAGACCTTCCATTGCCGTTCTGCCCTTTGTCAACATTAGCGGTGATCCAGAGCAGGAATATTTCAGCGACGGGATTACCGAAGATCTTATCACTGACCTTTCCAAAATCTCAGGTCTGTTTGTCATTGCTCGCAACTCAGTCTTTACATTCAAAGGAATGGCAGTGAAGGTAAAAGAATTGGGGAAAAAGCTGGGAGTCCAATATGTATTGGAGGGCAGCGTTCGTAAAGCTGGTAATCGAGTACGGATAACCGCTCAACTGGTTGATGCCAGTACCGAGGGCCACCTTTGGGCAGAGAGGTATGATCGAGATCTGATTGACATTTTTTCGTTACAAGATGAAGTGACACAGAAAATTGTTGCAGCCTTAACGGTGAAACTGACAGAAGATGAGCAAGAGCGCCTATTGCAAAAAGATACTAATAACCTGGAGGCCTACGACTATAACTTGCGTGGACTGGAGTCTATAAATCGTTACACTAAAGAGTCAAATGCTGAGGCGCACCAGATGCTTGAGAAAGCCATTAACATAGACCCAGAGTATGCCTCGGCATATTCAAACTTGGGCAAGTGCCACTGGGCAGACTGGGCCAATGGATGGAGTCAGAACCCTCAATCGTTGGAGCAGGCTTTTAAACTGTCTCAACGGGCCATAGCCTTGGATGACTCACTAACTTCTGCAGGCGTCGTACTAAGTGATGTCTATCTTTGGAAAAAGTTTCATGATCAAGCCATTTCCTCAATCGAACGGGCCGTAAACCTGAATCCCAACTGTGCTGACGCTATTGAGCAACATGGAGAAATATTAATATGGGCTGGAAGGCCGCAAGAAGGGATGGAGTTGGTGAGAAAGGCAATGCGTCTCAATCCCATATACCCAGTTTGGTATTTATGGAACTTGGGCCACGCTTATTTCTTGACGGATCGGCATGAGGAGGCAATTGAAATATTCAAGAGAGCCATCATCATCAACCCCGATTTTCTACCGGTTCACTTGATTTTGGCGCTGATTTATGCTGAGAAAGGCTGCATGGAGGCGGCCAAGGTTGAAGTTGCGGAGATTCCTCGGATAAGCCCCGAGAGTTCTTCTCTGAAGGCCTTGTGCCAGAGATTGCCCTATAGAGATAAATCAATTTCTGAGCGTATAATAGAAGGTCTGCGTGAGACGGGGCTACCCGAATAATCAACGTAAAGATATGCTTCTATTAAAACAGGCTTCTTTTCAGTTCTAAAACCTGATGGTCGAGTAGACCAAGGGAACTTCCCCCTCAGCCCCTCACAGATCCGGACGTGAATCTCCCGATTCATCCGGCTCCTATCGACCGGCCAACTGTCCCACAAATCGCCAGTGCACAAACATATGAGGCATCTGTTTTGCAATGCGCTGAAGAAGGTCAAGCGCCTTGCGTTTGCGACCGTGCAACTTTTTGTATTTCCGGTAAGCCCATCGCTGCAATGCGTGGTTGAGTTGTTTGAGAATTGGGTAAAGCGCCGACTTGTAATATTGGCTGTAATAATTAATCCAGCCTCGGATCACAGGGTTAAACATGCACGCCAGATCTTCAATCGACTTATCGGTCATACGGTGCATCCGCCAACCTCTGATTGTTCTGCGCATAGATTTAGCTGCCTCATCGCTCACGGCTGGAAGAAAACTTACAAAAAATCTTCCATAACGATCTTTTGATCTCCGGGGACGAAACGTGTACCCCAGAAAATCGAATTTCACGTCTGGATAGTTCCCTTTCCTGGATGAGTCTTTGCAGTAGACAATCTTAGTCTTTTCAGGATGCAGCTCCAGTCGACACTGGTTGAGGCGCTTTTCGATGACAGTCTTGATCCACCTGGCTTGCTTCTCGCTTTTGCAATGCACCAAAATGTCGTCGGCGTAACGTTCGAACGGTATACTGTCGTAGTTGCGCCGCATCCATTCGTCAAATGCGTAGTGCAAAAACAAATTGGCCAGAAGCGGACTGATCACCGAACCCTGCGGTGATCCTTTTTCACGGCTGACAAGCGTGCCGTCTTCTGTCTGCACCGGAGCTTTTAGCCACCGCTCAATATAGAGCAGCAACCATCTGCTATCCGTGTGCTTGCGAACAGCTCGCATCAGCAGCTCGTGGTCGATTTCGTCAAAGAAGGCCTTGATGTCAAAATCCAAAACCCAGTCGTAGCGCCAGCATCTTTTGCGCGCCACACCAACGGCCTCAATCGCTGACTTTCCAGGCCGGTAACCATATGAGTCCGGGTGAAAATAGCAATCAACCTCCGGTCCAAAATACATTTTGGCTACCATCTGCGCGATCCGATCAGATACCGTCGGCACGCCCAGTTTTCTTTGACCACCGCCCTTTTTGGCGATCTCAACCAATCGTACCGCTGGCGGAAAATAACTGCCCGAAGACATCCGATTCCAGATCTTGTAAAGATTATTCTTCAAATCCTTGTCAAAATCAGCAATCGACTCTCCGTCTACACCGGCGGCACCCTGGTTGGCGCTTACCCGCTTGTAAGCCTCAAATACAACTCGTTTGGAAATACAAAACGGCTTTGCTTTACTCAATGGCTCCTCCCAATAATTGGTTGACCACTTCCTAAAGCTGATCGATGCAACCCCTTCGCTCCACCCCCATTACAGAGACTTCATCACTACTACGAGTTGCTCCGCCCCTGTGCTTCGCTTCGGTACTCTCATTCTCGTGGGGCCTCCACTTGAATTTCTCCCTTAACATCGAAACGACAGGTTCCCACGTTCCCCACAGAAGCCTAAATCAGAGTCACGCCACCTTTATGCCGGACGCCGCCCAGGCAGTAAGCAGGTTGCCCCTGGACTTATCCTGGTGTAGAGATAGCCACCAGTTTTGACGCCGTCTGTAAGTTTTCGACACCTCATCGAATGGTCGGGATAGAAGTGCGGCGCGCGCAGCCTTAGGCGGAGAGTTACCGACACGCACCCTTTCGGTTGAGCGGCGGGATCCTAATTCCACCATAGCTCACGTTTCCGCAAGCCCCCCTTTTCATCCCGGACGGTCGGATTTCCCGAGTCCGGTTGGCGACCATGGCATTTCCCCATACAGCCTTCCTTATGCAGCCGAAGCTTAAGTGCTGGTTCACATACACCCCTAACTTCATAAGTTTACTGTACGACTCGTGGCAAAGATTTCGCTTCCCATCATATCCAGGTACTGTGCCCTGAGATGGTCTCCTCTCGCCAGCGCCATGTGCCGCGAGCCCCTTTGCCCCTTCGAGGTGTTACCTCTCCGAGGGTAGCATTTCCTGCTACCTAAACCGGCATTACCCGGTTCTCATCACTCGTACGGGCTCATGCGCCAGACCAAATTCCTCCCGCCGTCTTCGTGTCAACTATTACAACGGGTCTTTGCAGGTTGTCACCAGCCCCTGCTGGAAGATGGTCCTTCCCGACGTTATCTCTGCAATCCTTTGATACGGCTGGACTTTCACCAGCTGGATTGCAGCCTTGTCGGCCGCTCCGAAGTCCTTAAATAATTCTACTCTATCAGCTTGCTCTTACAAGGGCCTGCCCATTTGGGGCCCAATTGTGCGGTTTTCTTTAACGTAACGAGAAAATTGCTTTTCAAAATATTTGGGGCTATACCTCTTCTTTAATTTCTTCCAGTACTGTAGGATCTAATTAATTTTCCGGTGCATTATAAAACAGGCTGTCGGCTAAATTGGCGACTTCAGCTTGCACACCTTTGGCCTGTAATACCTTCATACCACTTTCCGTCGTGATCATCGTACCGCCCGATCCAGTTACATGTCCATCGATCATAATTACTTTGCCGTTGGCAACGGTTAAAACGGCCTGGTGGGTGTTTGGATCCGCTACGACGATATCGGCATCAGCACCGGGTGCCAGATGACCCTTGTTCGGCAGACCGAGCATGCGGGCCGGTGCCCGGCAACATTTGTGAACCAATTCGGACATGGCCAGCGCGTCAAAGCGGACGAGACTCAGGCCATGGCTGAGCAAAAAGTTGCGGGGAATGGCGCCGCCGTCGGTGCTCAGGGCCGTCACAATGAACCGCCCCTGGTCGTCTTTTTCGGTGGCTGCCAAAAGGGCGGTTGACCGGCGGTTCACCGGAAATGAAACCGTGACTCTAAAATTCATGTCCTTAAGGCAGGCCGCCCCGTCATCCGGCGCAAGGTAGATCACGTCATGGGCGGTTTCTTTCTGGACGAGCATATGGCCTTCCCTGGCGGCGGCAATCAAACCTGCGGCACTTGCTTCATATCCACCCTTTTGAAGGCATGTTCGGGTGACGTGACTGCGCGGCACACCGTTTTCTAGCTCAGCCAAAGTTCCATTGTAAGGCCCAAAGTAGGATTCACTAACCACGTGCGGGCGGGCGGCCAGGGCTTCCAGAGCAATCATGGTTTCAGCCACTGGTGAGCCGTGAGTTAAGCCGCGGCAATAGGCCGTGACATGACAGACCTGCAATCGGTGGGACCCGGCCAGTTCCAGTGCTTCCAGCATACCGTTTAAGTTACTACCGTTTTTGGTCGTCCCACAGTGAACGGCGACGTAGGCCCCGGCCTGGTTGACGATTTTGATGGCCGCTGATGTGGTTTCAGGGCTGAGCGGCAGGTGACCACCTAACAGTTTGAGTCCGAAAGCGCCTTGTTTCAGCGATTGCTCAAGATATTCGATCAACTCGCTCTTGGTGGCATCCGGGCCACTGATACTCACTCCCGGATCGAGCCGGTTGAGGACGGCAACGCTGATACCGGACCCGGCATCGGCCATGCCCTTGATGACTTCCTCCACAAATCCGCCACAATCTAAGGCACAGGTAACACCGGCCCGGGCCAGCATTTGAAATCCTACCGCATGTTTGGTATGCGTGAGATGGACGTGGGTGTCCACCAGACCCGGAAAAACCAGTTTTCCATTGGCATCAAAAACATCGGCGGCCTGATCGGGATTCAGCTCCGGGTTGACTTCGGCCACTTTGCCGTCACAAAGTCCCAGATCATACCTTCCTTCGCGGTTGTTCGCTGCATCG
>JAIVWA010000353.1:0-5328 GCA_049190255.1 Gammaproteobacteria bacterium
TAGAACTCCAAAAAAGTAATCCATCGTGGGAATTTTCAATTCCCGTTAATTTAGGAGTATTGGAGTACTGGAGTGTTGGAGTAATGACCAAAGGATTATTATCTTTTTTCAACACTCCAATACTCCATCACTCCATTACTCCAGAACCGAGATCTTCAAGAATTTTTGGCAACCTTAATATCTCCTTTTGTTGGTCATAGCTCCGAAAGTGATAGCAAGGTCTTCATTCAAAGACCCGAACCTCGGCTCCCTGTTGGCGGAAAAAATCGTTCAGACCGTCTTCCAGGTTTGCTTCGCAGGAAGCCAGGACGCCGAAATATTCTCCGGAACAACGGGGATCATAATGCTTCATTAATTTATAGCTTGGTAACCGCGTCTGGGTCAGGAGGCCCAGGATGTTACCGAAAACGGCACACAGAATCGTTGCCTCAAACCCGACAATCACGAAGGGGATAATGGCCACAACCGGTTTGCCGCTGACGATCAAATTCCACTGCACAGAGGTGAATATCGCCAGGGCAAAGCCGCCCACAAAGCCGATCATACCGCCGACCAGGGTGAACCAGCCCACCACACTTTTCTTTAAATTCAGGGCATCCATTATTTTATGGCTGGGAAAGGGGCTGTTCACGCGATGAAAGGTGTAAGCCGATGCTTTCAACTCATTGACGGCCGCAACGACCTGGTCTTCATCTTTGAAAAGCCCCATCAGATAGCGTTCAGGCCCCATGGCTCCCGGCTCCTTTTTTAACAATTTCCTTCATTTCGGTCATGGAAATGGACGGCAGGTGCTTGGCAAACAGGACGAAAAAAAAGAAAAACAAACAAAAAGCGCCGAACATGATGCCGTATTCTATCAAACTGGGCGCATAAAGACCCCAGGCATAGGGTGAAAAACCATGGGCCACGCCTCCCACGATAATGACAAAGCGTTCCCACCACATGCCGAAATTGATGATCAGCGATATTATAAAAATGGTTGCGATCGTGGTGCGAATTTTTTTGAACAGAAACAGCATTGGGGTCAGGGTGTTGCACAGGACCATGAAGTAAAACCCCCAGCGGTAATCGCCGAGTGCGCGCCAGCGAAATTGCTCAATTTCCACTGAATTGTGGCTGTACCAGGCCATGAAATATTCCGTTGCATAGGCAAAGCCGACAATCAAGCCGGTGAACACGATGGTCTTGGCGATATTCTCTAAAACTTCCGTGGTGATGATCTGCTCGTATTTAAATAGTTTGCGCAGGGGAATCATCAAGGTCAGCACCATTGCCAGGCCGGAATGAATGGCACCGGCCACAAAGTAGGGCGCAAAGATGGTGGTGTGCCAGCCGGGTGTACCACTCAGGGCAAAATCCCAGGACACCACGCTGTGAACGGAGATAACCAGCGGCGTTGCCAGGGCTGCAAAAAAAAGATACCCGCGGGTATAATGACGCCACTGCTCGTGGGCCCCGGTCCACCCCATGGAAAGTATTTTAAAAATCTTGTAGCGGGTCCCGGTGGAACGATCGCGTACCGCCGCCAGGTCCGGCAGTAAGCCCGTGTACCAGAACAGAGAGCTTACCGTCAGATACGTGCTGATGGCGATAACATCGAACATCAGCGGGGAAAGAAAGTTGGGCCACAACATTCTCTGGTTGGGCAGCGGTATCATATAGTAAACCTGCCAGACACGGCCCAGATGAATAAAGGGAAACAGACCGGCGATACAGACCGCAAAAACGGTCATGGTTTCAGCCGCCCGGGCAATGGGGTTGCGCCATCCGGCCCTGAAAAGGTGCAATATGGCGGATATCAGGGTCCCGGAATGGGCAATACCTACCCAGAAGACGAAATTAATCAAATAGGTGCCCCAGGCCACCGGATTGTTTTGTCCCCCCACCCCGATGCCGACAAAAACTTGATAAGTCCAGCAAGCCGCCCCGATGAGCACCCCGACCAACAGCAGGAACACGATTGCCCAGTAGTACTTCTTAGGCGGCGTTAAGGTGTTCAGAATAGTCTGGTCGATACTCGCGTAAGTGAGTTGTGGCATGCTGCTAATTCCTATTTCCGGCATTGTTGTGCAGGTTCATAATTTATGCGCTCAAAATCGCGAGAGTTATTTGTTATTGGTTAATCGTTATTCGATCTAAGATCCGTTGTTGTCGCGTACCACCAATTAGCCAGTAACTAATAACTGATAACCAAAAGTTTTACGCTTCCGGTAAAACTTTTTTCAGATAAATGACCGCCGGTTTGGTATTTAAATATCCCATGGCCTGATAGGCCCGGGGATCATCCGCGAGTTTTCTCACCCGGCTGCTGCGGTCCATCAGGCTGCCAAAAACAAGTGCCCCTGTCGGGCAGGTCTGGACGCAGGCCGGCTGCACTTCACCGTCACGGATCAACCGTTTTTCGTTTTTGGCGACATTGTGGGCGGCCTTGATGCGCTGGATGCAAAAGGAGCATTTTTCCATCACCCCTTTACTGCGCACGGTCACATCCGGGTTTAACTGCAGGTTTACGGGTTCCGGCCAATCCCAGTCAAACCAGTTGAACCGGCGCACCTTATACGGGCAATTCTGTGAACAAAAACGGGTTCCGATGCAGCGGTTGTAAATCTGGTTGTTTAAACCTTCCTTGGAATGATGGGGGGCATATACCGGGCAGACCGATTCGCAGGGGGCATTGTCGCAATGCTGGCAGAGCATGGGCAGAAAAGTTACTTTTTCCATCTGTTCGGGTTCATGAAACCGTTCGATACTGAGCCAGGCCATTTCCCGGCCCTCCAGCACCCGGTTCAGGCCGACGATTCCGATGTTGTTTTCGGCATAACACGCGGCGGCACATGCGCCGCAGCCGATGCATTTGTCCAGATCCACCACCATGCCCCAGCGATAATTTTCATGGTCATGGGGCGGATAAAAATCCCGCTTGGGATCGTAGCCTTCCGGTAACGGAAGGGTAAGCGGGAAATCTTCCATGGTCAGGCCGGATTCTTTGTGCGGTTGGCCCTTTTTTAATTCCTCAAGGCCGACGGTCAGGGCGAAGGTCCGGCCATGCTGAGTCCTGCTGCCGTCGGTATGGGCCAGTTTCATGGTGCGGCCGGTTTTTTTAACTGAAACCTTGTCAATGGTGAAGCTGGATCCGCCGCAATAAGGATCTGTTTTAGCAGTAAGGAGTTTAACCGGATTGAGGCCTGTTGCCTTTGCGTACCTTCCATAGGACGTATGGCCCTGCCCGATGGGCATCACCATAGCTGCCCGGGAAACCAATTCGGATACGTACACCGGGGCTTCCAGCGTGCCGGATTCGGATTGAATCTGAATGATGTCCTGCTGGGCAAGGCCCTTTTGTTGGGCGGTATCCGGATGGATAATGACCGGCGTTTGCCAGGCGATGCGTGAAAGGGGATCGGGAATTTCGCAGAGCCAGGGCTTGTTGGCGCCGCGGCCGTCCAAAAATCTGATCGATGGCATTGCCATAAATACAAGATCTGATTGCGGGGGCTCGGTCTTTTTATTCAAAACATCGGCTAGCTTTTGCGGTTTTAGCTTTTTACTTGATTTGGCCGTTTTTATGGCCACATTAAATTGTCCGCCCCGTTGAAGCGTTTGTACCCATTGAGTTTCATCAGCGATGCCGTGATTTTCAGCCAGTCGGGCAATAAGCCAGGCTTTATAGTTTTGGGCCGGCGGATCATTTTCAAATCCCGCACGTAAAAGCATATCTCCTAAATGCGATGCGTTGGTCATTTTCCCCATGGCCGGTTGCATAGACGACACGATCGCTTGCTTGCCGCTGTATTCATCCCAGGTTTCAAGGGGCATCCGGACCGGCAGGATAAGATCGGCCATCTCAGAGGTTTCGTCCAAAAAATTGCTGAAGCTGACCACAAAAGTTTCTTTTTTTGCCAGGGCCTCTTTTACGCCACTGTCCGGCGGCATGGAAAATACCGGATTGACATTATTGAGCATCAAAAGGTCAACATCATCTAATCCCAGATTCAGGAAAAAATTCAAAACCTCCGACCGTTTGGCTGCCATTTGCACCCGATGCCGGTTGTTAAAATCCAGCAGCCGCAATTGCGGGTCGAGCAGCAGATTTAATAAATTCACCGCCAGGTTGGTTTGCAGGCCGTTGAGATCGGATGCTCCGGTGCCGGTACCAAGCACCAGCGGACGACGCGCTTCCACAAGCGCGATAATCAGTTTTTCATAGAGTTCCAGGGAGATTCCGGAACGCTGCAATACCAGGTCCTGGGTGTACGGTGCGGTGACCTTGTTCATCAATTCACGATAGGATCTGGGAAGCTCTCTGCCTTTGCCGATGTCCAGGGCCTGTCTAACCAGACCGAGAACCACCACTGATTCGCTGCCCGGTTTGCAGACCATCCAGTGATCTGCATTGGCACCTGTCAACGATTGAACGGGGCTGATTTGGAAAAAGAGATTTTTACGGCCGTTTTTGTGCGCATGCATCGCCTTAAATTGCCGGGCATATTCAACCGGCGACAACCAGGTTTCTAAAAAATCCGCGCCGAATGATAACAGGACATCCGCTTTTTGCATATGATAGGAGACCAGTCCGTTGACGCCGAAGACCCTTTCATTGGCTGTTTTCAGCGATTCATAGGCGAAAGATTCGAACACCAGCGGTTGCCGGGATTGTAAATTTTGCATAACGACTGCAAACAGACTCATCATGCTGTCGCCGACCGTCTCGGTCAGCATACGCACCCGGTCCGATCCTTTGCCGGCGGCTTGCCGGGCCCTGGTTTTCAATATCGTCTCGGCTTTTGAAAAGGAAAGCGGCCGCCACTTATCGTTTTCTTTGAGCAGGGGAGTTTTGAGCCGGTCAGGATTGTATAGGCCCTGCAGCGCAGCCTGTCCCCGCATACAGAGTCGTCCCCGGTTGATCGGATGAAAGGGGTTTCCCTCTATTTTTACAACCCGTCCTTCCCTGTTTTTGGCCAGGATGCCGCAACCTGCCGGGCACTCGCGACAGGTAGATGCATACCAGGTGGCTTCGCCGACGACCATATCATCGGGCGCTTTTACCAGGGAGAAGAGATTTTTGGGGGCAGGATTGCAGCCAAATGCAAACGACACGCTGCCTATCCCGGCAATTTTAAGAAAGGTCCGCCGATTCATTTCAAAAAAGATCTCCCGATTCAGAACAGAAAAGATGTAACCGTTCACAGGTTCAGGGTTAAGGACAAAGAAGGCCTTAAAGACCCGAAGTTCTCATATGAAACTACATTTATTTAGACAGGATTTACAGGATTATCAGGATTTATTTTGGACTCGTATTTCTCTATCCTGTCCATCCTGTTGATCCTG
>JAIVWA010000354.1:0-5284 GCA_049190255.1 Gammaproteobacteria bacterium
TCCGATTGTTCGATTACTTTGCCATAAAAGTACTTAATGACCAGATTCTCATCAACATCTCTCAGATTCATTTTAAAATTTGTAAGCATCTCTACCGGTTCGGTTAAGATAATCTCGGCACACTTCCTGGAAAGCCGGATCACGGAACCTTCAAGTCCTGTCTTTCCAACAGCTTTTCCCTCCAGCAGCATGTAATTCAGCGGGATTTGACGCGTCAATGTGACGGGTTCCGAAGCCTTGCCATCAAGAGCCAGGTTGTATTGTCCGGCAATACCACCAACTTCATAGATCTTCAGCGGTGCCTCTGCTCCTTTGGGACGGACTTTCCGCTGAGAATCGATGCGCAGGATCTCGCCGGCATCGTGGCAGACGGATTCCGAAATGAGGACCTGGCCACCTACGCTATATGATTCGATGCGGCTGGTCATGTTGACACCGCTCCCGACCACAGTATATTTGCTTCTTTTGCTAGATCCAATGTTCCCTACAATCACTTCGGTTTCGTTGAGGCCAATCCCCATCTCCAACTCCGGCAAGCCCTGCGCACGATTCTGTTCGTTGACCTTGGCCATCGAATTCTGCATCTTTATGGCGCAGGCAATGGCCCGCTGAGCACGGTCTGGCATTTCTTGCGGTGCACCAAAGATTATCAGAAGTGCGTCACCAATGATCTCATTGATGGTGCCCTGGAATTCAAGGACCACCTCCACCATAACCTCAAAGTAAGAATTAAGAACTTGAACCACCTGTTCTGGATCGAGCCGTTCGGACAGGGCCGTAAAACCTCTCAGGTCGGTCATCATAATGGTAACTCTCCGCTTTTCACCCCCCAATTCCAGGGCAGACGGGTTTTCGATAAGCGAGGCCATGACTTCGGTCGAGAGGTAGCGGCCGAACATTGTTTTGAGCAGCGCCAGGGATTTTTCGAGCTCTTTAGAGCTTTGTTCGAAAAGTTTAGTAGCACGAAAGTTGGACAGCGCAAGGCGCTGCATCATCAGTGAACCTGCAAACACAGAGGGAATGCATGCAAATACAAACGGCCCTGTAAGTGCGACCAAAACGGCAGATGGCTTGAAAACATAAATGGTGGTCAGCAAAGCAAAGACCAGAACGGCAGAAAGAACGAGTACAGCCCGGGTTCTTATTCTGGCTGAAAGTGAAGCGACGAACACCACTATAATCCAAATCATTACAAAAATAAATTTGGCGTCCTGACTTGGCATCGATAACTCGAAACCGAGCCGATTTGCCATTAATCCAAAATCGTCGTAGAGAGCAACCACTCGAATAAGTGCAGCAAACATCAAAGACTCTACAAGGACAATCAACAGTTGATAGAACGATGGCGCGGATTTTGAAAAAGAAAAAGCACCCAGAAGCAGAAAAAGAGGTGCTATCATGACGAAACGGAACTCCAAAACTCTGAATTTGGCGGCAGGGCTTAGAAACAGGTCAAAGTAAACAAAACCGCACCAGAAAAATATAAGTATGCCTAATACTGCCCGGACGTTGGAAAGCGCTGACGAGTCGAACTGAAGTCTAAAATCTTTGTCAACCCCGGGTTCAATAAAACGAGGGTTCCACCATGAATCGCTGTGCGCGTAACGGCTATCGTCCAGTTTTGGATGCATTGCCAGGCCTTTGGTTTGCGAGTGCGATCTCTTCTATTATGGTTGTGAGATCCATAAAATTTATATCCGATTCCTTTGTCTGATCTTTCTTCTTACCTTTCGAATAATCCAATCCAAACCGCAGGTTAATCACAATTCCTTTTTCCCGGCAGTAGCTGTCCAGAGACGGTTTGGTCATGCTGCCGATCAAAAAGGCACCTGATTGGGCACCCCATTGGAAGTGAGGACCATCGCCACCACTGTCTCCCATCAGGATGATCTTGCCGGCTTTAATGCCCAGTGAGCGTACCACGGCTTGGGTATTTTGGCCCTTGTCCCGGGTCTCAAAAAGTTCATACACATGGGGGGGATCACTTGCGAGATCAGGGTAGCGTATCATGGGGTGGGCCGACAGCACCGGCACCGGGGGCAGAAGGCCTTTGGCAAAAATGCGCTGGTAATATCCGATCATGCCGGTGGTGTTGATCATAAAAAGAATCCGGTTATCCAGGCACCATTGGATCAAATCGGGCACACCCGTATAGGTGGTGAAAGATGCATCCAGATAGGCATCCATTTGATCGGGTGATAGGGGATCGGGAAGCAGCTTTTTGATTTTTGCGGCGGCCTCACCGAGGGTGATCCGGTTGCCGGTGTATTGACGAAAAACAGCGGCCATATCACTTTCAAGTTCAGGATGGGCAAAGGCCAGGCAGTCAAACGGTCCGCTTGGTGCCAGACATTCGCTCCAGTCCGATGAGACGATGGCTTTGTAGGGTGTGGTCATTTAATTATTTTTTCGATTTCTTTTCTTATTTTGCTTTCTTTTCCGGTGTTGCTTTTTTTCTTGCTTCTCTTTTTTCTCTTTCTCTATTTGTTTGTCCTCTAAATCCTCTTCTTCACCGGAAATGTTCTTCTTTTTCTTTTCTTTTTCTTCCTGCCCCGGAGGCACATCGGATTGCCAACCCTCCTTCTGGCCATTATCCCAGCCCGCAGGGCGATCACCGCTTTGGCCTTTGCCCTTGCCCTGGGCGATGGCCAATGATCCGATGAATACAACCGCTAACAATGAAACAAATAGTATTTTAATAATCCGTTTTATCATTATATTTCCTTTCTGTACTGATATTTATGGGACATAACACTAGCGGGCTTTTTTTATTTTTTCCTCCAGCTTCAATATCCGCTCCGCCTGCCGGGTCACCCGCTTTTCCCAATCCTTATCGCCTTTTAGATGAGATTCCGCCAGATAGTTAAATCCTCTGGCTTCCGAAGCGAATCCTTTCAGCAGCCAACCTTCTGAAAGGTAGTAATAATTTTGGCCATTGGTGGGATTCAGGCTGATGGCCTGCTCCAAAACCCGGATGGCGTTATCGGCCTCACCCGCTTCTATAAGCCGGCGTCCCTGGTCGGTGAGCTTCAGCGATGCCAAAGCCCGCGGGCTGGGCCGGGCAGGTTCTTCGGGCTGCTCCGGTTCTTCACGGGTAATCTTTTCCGGGGCCGCGACAGTTTCTTTGACAGATGTTTCCTTGACGCAGCCGCCAAGCAGCAAACTTAACAGGCACCATGCTATTATACAGCTCTTTCTATTTGGCATTGAACAAATTTTTTAGGCCTTTGATGAGGTCTGTAAGACCTGATTTGCGGTGCAGCGGACAATGTTCCGCCGGAGTTTTATCAGCCAGAAAATACTCTTCTACAGGATTCGGGCAGGCGTTTTCATTGGCCAGTAAACCGGTGATGTCACAAACGGTTCGTTTTTCCACCCCGGGCGGCACTTTAAATCCGACTTCAGAAATATACTGGGGAACTGAATTCATCAATTCGGCCCAAATCGGCAAGGCGGCCGAAGAACCGGTGGACAAAATCGGATCTCCGTTGTCAAAACCAACCCACACCAGGGCAAGTATATCGGGTGTATAGCCCACAAACCAGGCATCTCTGAAATCGTTGGTGGTGCCTGTTTTACCGGCGACCGGCCAGAAAACGCCCCTGTCTTTTAAAGAGCGTGCCGTTCCTTCGGTAACAACGCTTTGCAGCATAAAATTCATAATAAACGCTTTTTGCGGCGGGATCAACCGTTCAATTTGCAGGTGCTTCTGTTCGAGAGTTTTTCCGTTTTCATCAACGACGCCATTTAACGACAAAGGGAAAGGCTGCACACCATCCGCAGCAAAAACGCAATAGGCGCGGGCAAGTTCGAGCGGTATTACTTCAAAAGCGCCCAGGGCCAGGGAAGGATAGGGCTTTAGCGGTGTTGAAAAATGAAATTTTTTGGCCGTATCCACAATGTGATCGAGCCCCGTCTTCATGGCAAGATCGACGGTGGCCAGATTATATGACATTTTGAGTGCATCCCGTAAGCTGACCGTATATTTGGTTACCGGCCCAAAATTCTGGGGTTCCCAGGTTTTTCCATCCACCGTATAGGTTTGGGGCTGATTGGACAGCATGTCGGACGGGGAGAAGTCGTCGAGGCTGCTCAGATATACAAAAGGCTTGAAAGCGCTTCCCGGTTGGCGCCGGGCCTGGGTTATTCTGTTAAATTGGCTGGTGCTGTAGTTCCTGCCGCCCACCAGGGCCAGGATATGGCCGGTGCCGGGCTGGATGACGATGACGGCACCCTGCAGTTTCTGGGCAGGGTCTTCACGGCGAAGTTCGGGTTTTATGCGTTCCAGGCGGGAAAGCCCCGTTGCCAGCGCATTTTCAGCGGCGGTTTGAACCTGGCTGTCCAGGGTCGTATAAATGGAAAGCCCCAGGCTGGTCAGATCCTCGGGGCGATACAAGGTTTTGAGCTGCTGCGCAAGATAATCTACAAAATAAGGCGCCTTTTTGCCGTGTACGGTAAATCCGACCGTTTTAACGGGAACTTTTAGATCCGTCTGAAGATCTTTCCGGGAGAGCCAGCCCTTGTTGTGCATAGCGTTCAGAACCATATTGCGTCTGCTGCGGCAGCGCTCTTTATCCTGATAGGGTGAATAGTGGTTGGGGGCTCTAATCAAACCGGCAATGGCTGCCGCCTCTACCCGGGAAAGCTCTCGGACCGGTTTTCCGAAATAAAAATACGACGCTTCCCCGACACCATTAATGGCCACAGAACCTTTTTGGCCCAGATATATTTCATTTAGATAAATCTCCAGAATCTCGTCTTTTTCATATTTAAACTCGATGATTACGGAAAGTAGAGCTTCTTTTAGTTTCCGTGTCAGCGTTCGGGCCGGCGTCAGGAAGTAATTTTTGGCCAGCTGCTGGGTCAGGGTCGAGCCACCTTGCCGGATGGAACCATGGCGCAAATTGGTAATGAACGCCCGCAATATTCCCCGGAAATCGACGCCGGGGTGTTGATAAAAGCGGCTGTCCTCAGCTGCCAGCACCGCAAAGATGAGATGCCCGGGAACCTGTTGGATCGAAATCAGCTGACGGCGTTCACGCTCAGATCCGAAAAACAGGCTGATTTCCTCGGGTTCCAGTTCCAATATCGGAACGGCGTTACCCTCTTCGGTTCGAATGATCGATTCGATCATGCTTTCGGTCATAGCGATGCGCACCGGAAATCCCTGCCGATTTTTCCAGGGCGTTTTTAAGTCGTTCAGAAATATGGTCAGGGCGCCCGGCGTGACCTGCAACTCCCCGTTTCTTAGCGGTTGGTGGTTTACTTTTCGATAGCCCAGGGC
>JAIVWA010000355.1:0-5249 GCA_049190255.1 Gammaproteobacteria bacterium
TGTTCATCCTTAATCATTTTTCGTCGTCATCTCTGTCTGTGAGAAAACGATAGAAAAATGTTATGCCAATCAGCGCTGCCACAATGATTATATAGGTAATGCTTTCGGTGTGCAGCATATAATCTTGAAGGGTGTGGATGGTTTCCATAAGTAGTCCTATTTGATAGCTTTGGGATTACTGATATATTTATATCGACAATAGCTTATTTAAAACTAAAATCCGAATATCGAATTTTTGGATCTAATTAACTCCTTCATAATTGTGGATTTTCTGATATTGGTAATGCCAAGCTCCCAACTACTACTTTATTCAGTGGTCCTCCGGATAATCCGGATGCGTATACATAATCGGCATGCGGGTGACGATAAAGCGAAATACGATCAGGGCCGCGGTTACCAGAAAAACGGAAATTGCAATTTCCATCCAGTGCGGGAAATATCGCTCGCTGGACGGAAGATGCCAGTTAAAGGCCACCAGACCGACATTCAGGCGGTTGAGAACAATGCCCAGTACGGTCCAGGTCGCCGTCCATTTGATTATTTTCAAATTTTTCTCACGCACCCCGATGGCATAAAAAAAGCACGGCAGTGCGACAAAGCCAATCAATTCCACTAAAAACCAGAGTCCGTAAGGAGTCCCCAGCAGGTGCCAGTGATTGCCCTCGGATATCCCGATCACCTTAATAATAAAGTAGCCGGCCAGAACCAGCGAAGCGGCTTTGCCGAATCCCAGCGCGATGTCATTTTTTTCCTTTAAGTGGGTCTCGTCCATTTTATCGGCAAAATAGTGATGAGACAGCGTACTCTCAAAGATAACCATCGAAAGACCCGCGATGACCGCCGATACAAAGAAAAATACCGGAATATAGGGTGAATACCAGAGCGGATGCAGCTTCGATGGTGCAATCAGAAAGAGCGCCCCCAGTGACGACTGATGCAGGGTGGACAGTACCACCCCGAAGATGGTCAGCAATAGGGTCAGTTTCATAATGATGTTGCGCGCTTTTTTCAGGCCAAGCCACTCCAGAGCCGCCGGCGAAAATTCGATAAACAACACCGTAATATAGAGGGCCACACAGGCCGCCACTTCAAACAGGAGGGATGTGGTCCCCTGCTGCATGATAAACGGGTAGGGCAGCCGCCAGGGCCTGCCAACATCATAATTGAGCGCCACGACAACCATGGCATAGCCCAGAAACCCGGTGAGGATGGCCGGCCTGACCGCTGAATGATATTTCTTCAGGCCGAAGATATAGACGGCAGCGGATGTAACGAACCCTCCGGCCGCCAGGGCGACACCGACCAGCAGATCAAATCCGATCCAGATGCCCCAGGGGTTGTAATCGGACAGATTGGTAACAGCGCCCAATCCCTTGGTAAAACGCACCACCGTAACAAAAAGACCTATGATAACGATGATTCCGGCAATAATGTTAAAGGGAGTCAAATAAGAATTGCCGGGGGTCGTAACTTCATCAGACATCAGGAATCCTCCTCGCTTGACTTCTTGTCGGCATCCTCGGCGGGTGTGTCGGAAGCCTCTTCTTCAGCCGCTTTGGCCGCTTCTTCAAGTGCCTGGCTGACCGCTTTTTCGATGGCTTTCTCTTTTTGTTTTTCCGCAAACGCCATTGCTTCTTTCATCCCGGCTTTGGCCTCGGCCTCGGCCGCTTCCACTGCCGCCGCAACGGCCTGCTCTTTTTCCTGCTTTTCAATTTTTTCTTTTCTTTTATTGATGGCATAAATTCCGGTCAACAGAACCGGCCAGAGGCCGACAACAATCGGCACGGCGCTTAAAGCTCCGGCGGTAAGCTTGGGTGCCGGTGTCACCCCGAGATCTTCTCGCATGCCGATTTCTTTGAAAGGAACCGCCGATAAATATAACCAGCTGGTTCCCCCCATCTCGTTTTCACCGTAGATGTGATCCACGTAACGGTCCGGGAATTTTCGGATGCGCTCACGTCCGATCCGCAACAAATCCTCGCGCTTTCCATAGGTCAGCGCTTCGGTCGGGCAGGCCTCAACACAGCCGGGCAGCAGGCCTTTGGAAATTCTCGGGAAGCACATGGTGCATTTCATCACCTTCGGTGAGAAGGCGTTGTCATATTCGTAAGTCGGAATTTCAAAGGGACAGGCAATCATGCAGTAGCGGCAGCCCACGCAAACCGATTCGTCGTAAGTAACCGCGCCGGTACTGGATTTCTTAAATGCGCTCACAAAGCAAACCGAGGCGCAGGCCGGTTCCAGGCAGTGATTGCACTGGATTTTACGATACAGAGGGCCCTTGCCCCGGCCGGCATCGTCATAACGGTTGACAACGGTATAAGTCTTGGCCGTGGTGCGGCGTTTTGTGTCCAGCAGGGAGAGATCGCTAAAGGGCCGGTCCGGTTCCGGCAGCTCGTTGACTTTGTTGCAGCCTTCTTCGCATTTGCGACAGCCAATGCAGCGCGTGTTGTCAAACAGCACGCCGTTGCTTTGGGGATAACCGCTAAAGGTCTTGTTTGAAGCAGCACGGGCCGTTTTGTGACCCACTGTGGTGCCCAGGCCTGCAGCGCCCAGCCAGCCGAGAAACTTTCTACGCGAAATGGACATGAGACTACCTCAATCTTAAGATTTCGAAATTTTTGTAACAACTACAGATCATGAAATTCTTGCCATATTCGTCTTTGGGCCACTGACATGGAATGATGGAGTATTGGAGTAATGGAATGTTGGTTTTAAAAGGAAATTTTCCATTTTTATCTCCCTGACAGTATGAATTTTGTTGTTCAACCTATCATTCCAATATCCCACTACCAAAATTGTGGCGCAGCCCACGATTTTGAATCAGTACTTTTTCTGGTGACACGCAGTACAATCGGTTGCTACCGGTTTTGCAATCCCCATCGCTTTATGGCACTCCATACACTGTATATGATAGGCAGCCATCAATCCGGGCTTGAAGGGATCTTTTTCATTAAACGGTTTGCTGTGGCAGCTGACGCACTTGGGAGGGGTTTTGGCTGCCGGACTGTTATGGTGACAGCCCTGGCAAACCGTCCCTTTTTCATAGTGAAAATAATTTGCCAGCTGGTTGCTTTTGATTTTAGCGACCATGGTTCTGATAATTTTACGGTGCGGAAGTTTTACCGGTTCATATTGGTTCGACAATGTCTTGATGGCGACCGTCTCCGGTATATCTTCATCACTGTAAGTCTCGCTAACGGCATCCCGGTGATTCAAGGTTTGGGCGGCCATCATTTTCTCTTCATCCTTTGGCACCGCGCCGATGATCTGGGATTGTGGAACCATGTGGCAGTTTAGGCAGGAAGTTGTTCCCTGCTGGCGTTTTTTCTCAAAAGATGTATGGCAGCCGACACAGCTTTGTCTGGTTTGTTTGGATTCGTGACAACCGGTACAGCTCTGATCGACATTCAAGCGGTGCATGGCCTGCTCGAGGGTGACACCGCCGCCATCTTTGTTTCCCTGAAGCGAGTGACATTGCTGGCAGTCGGTTAAAGCCTCGTGGTGGCATACGCGACAGCTGTCATTGTATTTTTCATGGGCCTGGTGATTGAAAGGTACCCGCTTCATCCGGGTTAAGGAATTGGCCATTTTTGGGTCCGAGCCCGAAGTCTTCACGAATACAAAGTCCGGCTGGTTGCGCTTCATACGGGGGACGTCTTTTACTCTTTCTATCAGTTTCTGCTGGGATGGTTCGTGACAACCTTCGCAGGCAAAGGGACCGGCAGTTTCGTTTTTAGCGAAAATTTGCCGGTGACAGTCAATGCAGGCAATATGGGCGGCCTGGCGCAGGGAAATTCGGTTTTCTTCGGTCTGGGACCGGTGGCAATACCGGCAGGTGCCTTCTTTGTCCTTGGCATAAAAAAGCTTCTTGGTTTTTTCGTTGTACTCGTGATGGCATTTTTCGCACTTATCGTCCATGGCTTTGGAATGACGATAGTGCAATGATTTATCCATGCCGATGGATTGCCAGGAGGAAATAATGGTTACCTGCTCGCGATGGCATTCGCCGCACTCGAGCGGACCGCTTTTTTCTTTGGCGGCTTTCGTTTCTTTGTGACAGGCGATGCAGTTGTTGTGGTAAATATCCATCACGTCCTGCCGGGTGGTATCTTCAAGCCGCATAAACTTGTTGGACATCCGCTGTTTTTCCAATAGAGGGTCTTTTTCGGACAGATGACAGGCCGAGCAGTCTTTGTTTTTCTTTTCCAGGGCTTCGCTATGTCTCTGATGCAGGTATGGGACGGGAAGCCGTTCCAGTTTGCCAAAAACCTTCATTGAATCGATGCTAATAATATCGGCCCGAATCTCCGGCGTCACCTTCGGCTGCGTTTTAATCCCGAAAACTGCAGGACTGCTCATAATAATCAATGCCATGGCAACCGCAGTTAGAATACCGGTCCAGCGCAACAGTGTTCTTCCCTTCTCCATGGTTTATATCCTTACCTCTTTCGAAAATTAAATTAACCGGATTTAGGCAATTCCCGTTTAATACGTTTCTCGTCATTAAGGAGATCCTGGATCGTTGTGCCGTCATAGATTTCAAATATGGCATCGTTGACCTGATTCCACATTGGGGCGAAGGCACAGTTGCCGCAAAACGGACAGTTGGTGCTGGACACACAGGCTGCACAGGGGGTGGAACTATCAGGTTTGTCCATAAACCTGATCACGTCGCCCACGCTGATCTTATCCGGGGACCGTATCAGAAAATAGCCACCATAGAAACCCCGTTTGGATTCCACCAGACCGCTGCCTTTCAATTGGCTGAGGATGACCTCCAGAAACCGCAGCGGGATGGCCTGAATCTCGGCGATTTCAGAAATCTTTTTGGGACCTTGGCCCCGGTGCTTGGCCAGTTCAAAAATGGCCCGCAGGGCATATTGATTCTTTTTGGGTGTGATCGGCATAAGGGATAATCCCGCCTATTTTAGTCAGGAAACTTCCCGACTATTTTAGTCGAGAAGTATCCTGACTTTTTTTGTCAAGAAAATGGCCCGTTGTCAATGGTTTTTTGAAGAAATCGCTGTATTTTTTTTAACAATATAATTAGGGTGTTAGGTGTATTATAGCGCATATAATTTCATACTAAAAAGGTAGGAAATTGGACTCTGGGGCTTGTTTCTGGTCGCTGGTAACTGGTCACTCGTCACTTGTCACTGGTCACTGGTTGCCTGTAACAAAAGGTATAGGGTGGAAGGTAAAAGGCAAATGGCGCAAGGCTCAGGGTCTAAAATAAGGCATTTTCC
>JAIVWA010000356.1:0-5217 GCA_049190255.1 Gammaproteobacteria bacterium
GAGATTACTCAGCGTATGTCTGAAAAGACAATCTGAGATGCCCCATTTCAAATCGCGAAGATGAATAGTTTTTTGGATGGTTTTCATGAAAAAAAAGACTAAAGAAAACGTTTATACCGCTTTTATCGGAGAGGCAAAGGCATATTTCAGACTGTTGGCATACGCCGACAAGGCTGAAGCGGAAAAGGTTCCACAAATTGCCCTATTGTTTCGTGCAATAGCCGAGGCGGAGAGGGTTCATGCTACTCGTCATTTAAGCCTGGTTAAAGATATAATAGTTAAAGATACTGACACGAATTTAGAGAAATCCTTTCAACGTGAAAAATCAATCAGCGAAAATGAATATCCTGACTTCATTAAAGATGCTGAACAAGATGGTGAGGAAACTGCAGCACTTGTATTCAGTCAGGCCAGAGATGCTGAAACCTTCCACGCAAAATTATATGAACGTGCCATTTATCATGTGATTAAAGATGAAATAAAGGCCTATCACGTTTGTCAGGTTTGCGGTTATGTCACGGACAAAAAAATTCCAGACAAATGCCCAATCTGTGGGGCTCCAAAAGAGAAATTTAAAACTATAGAAGGTAGACTTCGTTAGAAGGCCGCAAAGTTTCAATCTCCTCGGCCGCCTCTTTGGACGCGTGATAGTAGCATGCGGCATTTTTTTCTATTTTAACATCATTTTCCGGTCTCCCATCTCAACTGGCAGATAATATTCGGCATGGAAAAAAAGAACCGTGTTTAGGAAAACAAAGTTAAAAAAGATACCCCAACGATCCGAATCTATCGATATCAAAACAGGTATTGAACTGCTACATGAACAAATAGAGGAAGCTAAAGGACTGCTGAATAGTAGACCCATTCAATCGAAAAATCATGAAGATTGGAATAAAACTACCCGAGAATCTTTAATAAAAATCTACGGCTCGAAGTCACCTAATATCAGCACCATCTTGTCAGCGCCAGGCCAAAATGCCGTATGGATGGGCATGTCGGATACTGTCCACGAACGCTATGAAGCTTCAAGTCTTGAGAATAAAATACAAATGTTGGAAAATTGTATCGTCTCGTTAAAACTGAAAGCCGAACATCATAGTCTGAAATCATTCTATACGTAGCAAGTTGATCGGCGCTCCATAACCCAATTTTTTTAACCCTGTGCCACGTGCGCTAAACCCTCGATTCTGCTCGCCCATGAGACCTGGATATAATCCAGCTTTCGCTGCAGTTCTTGGATATTGGCAGCACCTCCATATGTGAGGCCGGATCTCAATCCGCCGACAATATCTGCTTGACAAATCCAAATATCAGAACAACTCTGTAAGAGGAATCCATATAATAATGCGGAGCAATGATCATGAGCGAAGACAAAAATAATGAAAACGAATGTTTCATGAAATAAGATTCAATTAGGAGGTATCCTATGAGCCATATATTACCTGAACTACCATATGCGTACGATGCGCTGGAACCATATATCGACACTCGTACGATGGAAATTCATCATACCAAACATCACCAGACCTATATTGACAAACTTAATGCAGCTATCAAAGGCCAGGAACATATTGAAAAGCTCAGCGCTGAAAAACTGGTCAGGAATCTGAACGAAATCCCTGATACAATTCGTACTGCAGTTCGCAATCACGGTGGCGGTCACGTCAATCACAGTTTTTTCTGGCCCATTCTGAAAAAAGGAGTTGAGCAAAAAGGTCCGGTCATTGATGCTATTGCAAACAAATTCGGCAGCTTCGATGATTTTAAAGCTACTTTTTCTAGTGCCGCGACGTTATTGTTTGGAAGTGGTTGGGCCTGGCTGGTGTTCGATCGAGGGGAGTTGGAGATCGTAACCACACCTAACCAGGACAGTCCGCTAGGCCAGAGGAAAATACCGATCCTCGGCCTGGACGTATGGGAGCATGCATACTACATAAAGTACCAGAACCGGAGGCCGGAATATATTGAGGCCTTTTTCAATGTAATCAACTGGAATAAAGTCAACGAGCACTTTGAGGCCGCAAAGGGATAGAAGGAGGTGATAACTATGGATGCTGTATCGATTAACGCCCGAAAATGCTGCGCTATAGAAAAGAAGCAGCTTGTGAAAGAGCTAAGAAAATGTGACCTGTGTTCCAGTAGTTATGCAGAATTGCACCAATGCTATCGGGATGCTGCCCGGCAAAGCGGTCGGCGTTCGCGCGATTGCGTTACCGGCTGATCCGCCTCGATTATGATTCAGGCAAAGCCCGGAGCCGAAGGCTTCGGGCGTTTTTATTCTTTAGCGGTCCCTCGGCATTCGTTCGATACTATCTTTGAGTTGTGCAATTTCGATTCCCAGGCTGACACACTGAATACCGTCCATGCATTTTTCCGCGTCGCCTTGCTCCAGAAAGGTCTTCAGTTCGCACTTTTCTTTTCGCAGGTGTACTACCCAGGCTCTCTGCTCCTCGTCATATTCTACATCGACATCGATACCGCATTCACCGATATCAGGGTACAAATCTCGAATTTTTTCACATAATTCATGTTTATCAATCATGATATGCCTCATTTAGGCGCTTATTGGAGTAATCCAATCTTTTCTTTTGTCCTAGCCAGGATTGGGGCCGCTATGCCCCGGGCCTTTTCTGCCCCTTGCTTTAAAATATGATCAATTTCCCAACGGTCATTTTTAAGGCTAAGATAAACGCCACGTTTCTCCCTAAAAGTATTCTTCAACAGTTCATATAACTCCTGCTTGATATCCCTATAAGCCAAACCTCCCTGGAGATATTGTTTCCGCCTGGACTCAAGTGATTCAGCTGAGGCAAAATTCTTATATATCGCAAAAACATTACAGCTCTCAGGGTCCTTGGGTTCTTCCGGAGCTCTGGAATCGGTAACAATCCTCATAACACGTTTGTACAGGGTCTTATCGTCGGCAAAAATCGGGATGGTGTTATTGTAATTTTTGCTCATCTTGCGTCCGTCTATTCCCGGCATCGTCATCACCCTTTCATGGATTAAGGGTTTCGGAATGGTTAAAACGTTGCCGAAGGCGCTGTTAACCACAGCAGCGATGTCCTGAGCAATTTCCACATGCTGTTTTTGATCGAGTCCAACCGGAACGACATGGGCGCCATACACCAATATATCTGCGGCCATGAGAACCGGATAATTGAACAAGCCGGCATTTATCTCAGCATCAGGCGGCTTTCCGGCATTGGTATTGGCTTCTACCGCAGCCTTGTATGCATGGGCACGGTTTAACAATCCCTTTGAGGTAAAGCAGGCCAAAATCCAGGTGAACTCAAATACTTCAGGAACTTCCGACTGGCGAAAGAAGAATACTTTGTCCGGGTTTAATCCCAGCGCTAACCAGGCTGCCGCAATATCATATATGAGAAGATTCAGCGCTTTGCGGTCCTTGACGGTCGTCAATGCATGATAATCGGCAATAAAGTAAAGTGCCTGATAATTATCGACCAGTTCCAGGGCCGGTTTGATCATCCCCAGGTAATTGCCGATATGCGGAGTTCCTGTGGGTTTAATCCCGGTTAAAGCAATTTCCTTCAACATCCGACGCCTTTCAAAATGGACATCAACAAGTGCCCTTTTAGCCGGAACCAAAGGCAAAAGCCGGATTCCGACCACTACAAAAATAGCTTAAGCATCTTGGAGAAATATTCAACCGGCTGCCACAAATCCGGGCTCACCTTTAAAAAGTTTCTAAAAATCGTTTAACCTGATATTCGAACTCTCTGGTTTCAACATCGACCATTCTGTGTTTATCTTCGTCTACAACTGAAACAGCCACATATCCACCGGCGCCTTCAAATGAAATACAACAGGGATTACGTTCCTTTTCTTCCAGTCCTTCCCCACCCTTACCAAAAAAATCAGAGGCTCGTTTTATGATGTCTGCTGGTTTTAATCGAGTTTGCCTGGCTATTCGAATCATTAGCGGACTCCTTGTCAAATGGATGAAAATTAACAGGGTGAACCCCGAACGAACCGGGGGGTGAAATTACCATGGAATTCCCCGGCGTTCGCGAAAAAATCCGCCGGTGGGACCGTTATCCGGCAAAGTGGCCAGCCATACCGGCGTATCGGCGCCCTGTGCGACAGTCAGGGGTGCCTGCTCACCGCCCATGTCGGTTCTGACCCATCCGGGGCAGGCTGAATTGACCAGGATATTGGAGCTACGGGTCACATTGGCGAACAGGGCTGTGATGGCGTTCAAAAATGTTTTTGATATCCGGTAAGCCGGGACTTTCAGACCACCGTAAGGAGATTCGGGGTCGCTGATATCGGTTAGAGAGCCCAGTGTACTGGCCATGTTCACGATTCTTCCATAATTGTTTTCTCTCATCAGGGGGATACAGGCCTGACAAAGAAGAAACGGTCCGAAAGCGTTGGTTGCCAGTGTCGTCGTGAGTGTCTCCCGGTTCAGGTCCATTATGGTTTTTTCTTGATCGTCGATCATGACACCGGCATTGTTGACCAGGATGTCGAGATGACTGAATTTTTCTCTGATGCTGGCCACCGCTGAACAAATGCTGCCCTCATCGGTGACATCGATCCGCTGAAAGTGAACCTCCATTCCAGCGTCCCTCAGGCGGTTACAGGCTGTGCGCCCTCTTTCTTCACTGCGGGCCCCCGCGACTACCGTTATACCTTTGCGCGCCAGCTGACGGCTGATTTCAAAACCAATGCCTTTGTTGGCTCCTGTAATAAGAGCAACCTTTTTGTCATGCTTAGACATTATTTTCCCCTCAAACTGTATACCTGTTTTAGATTGCCATAAGATTTTACTCCATTTTCCTTTTCGAGCTTATTCGTGGTGCCGGATCAATCGTCTTATAAAACAAACTAATCATTAATCTTAAAAACGACAATCTCAGATATCCTTAGTCACTCCAATTAAAGAGGCAAACTCTCAAGTTAGTTCGCTTCGCTCATCCCGCTTCCAGCGGGAAAATGATGGAACAATGGAAGCCCCAAAAAACCACCTTTTTCATACCGTAACCGTTCACAGGTTCAGAGTTGACGTGAACCCTGAACCTCTGAACCCCATGTCATTAACTTAACATCAGTTTCTCGTGGGAGTGGCTTTCCAGCCACGAGAAGAAGTCGCTCTAAAGCCGTAATCGTTTAATCGCGGCTGGAAAGCCGCTCCCACAGAGATAACACCAATCCTTAAGTTAATGACATTGCCGCTTCACTCCAACCGCC
>JAIVWA010000357.1:0-1287 GCA_049190255.1 Gammaproteobacteria bacterium
CCCACAAATTCCTCAATCCCTCAATTCCTCAATTCCTCAATTCATAGATCCCTCAATCCTTTAATTCCTCAATCAGACCCGTGTCCGATTTTCATGCAACCCCTCGAAATATAAAGGTTCACAGTCATTTTTTCAAACTGGATGACAAGGTCTGAAGTCGATTAGCTTGACCGAATTTATTTGCGCCTTCCCAGTCAGTCAACTCAATCAACTTAATCAACCAGTCAACTTAGCTAACAATAGAAATTGTTTTTAAAACCTTCCAGCTTCCCGGCTTCATGGCCTCCCAGCCTCCCAGCTTGAGAGCGCCTCCCTGATATCCTTCTGCACCTGCTCTTCATCCCCGGATGCATCAATCGTCCTGAACCGCTCCGGCTCCAGGCGGGCAAGTTCGAGATAGCCGGCCCGGACTTTTTCGTGAAAACTGAGGGTTTCTTCTTCAAACCGGCTCTCGATGCCGTTGCGGGTTCCGTCCTCAAGCTGTTTCCAGGCCCGCTTAAGTCCGATCCGGGGTGGAAGATCCAGCAATAGGGTCACATCCGGCTTTAAATCGTCCATTACAAGCCGGTGCAATTCATAAATAAAGCGGGTATCAAGTCCCCGGGCAAAACCCTGATAAACCACGGTGGCATCAAAATAGCGGTCGCACAATACAACTTTTCCCTCAGCCAGACAGGGATTTACCACAGCGGCGATATGCTGTGCCCGGTCGGCCATGTAAAGTAGCAATTCCGCCCTGGGCACCATACCCTTGCTTGCCGGATTCAGCAATATGGATCTGATCTCCTTGCCGATCGCGGTACCACCAGGCTCGCGGGTCACCACGCAAGATTGTCCCCGGTTTTCGAAAAACCGGCTTAGATGATTTATCTGGGTCGTCTTACCGCAGCCCTCGATGCCTTCCAGGGTGATAAACATTGGTTTAGTATTGCCTTTCTTTGAACTAGTTTCGGGGATATCAAAAACGGTGAATAAATGCCGATTATCGAATAGGTTTCAGGTGTCGGGTGTCAGGTGTCAGCAATTATGAGCGTAATTTCTGAAGCCTTAACAATGCTTCTTCCTTAATCTCTTATATCACATCCTCCGATGTTCAGCCTGAAACCTCGTATGAAACTTAATGAAATCCGATGTAATTTTCGTTAAGTTCCACCCGCGCTTACAGAGTACGGACTTCGTCCTCGTCGTCGTCCTCGTACTCGTCCCTCGTCCCCTATAAAATTCTGATTTCGAGGACGAGCACGAGGACGAGTACGAGAAAAATCAGATTAATTCGCATGCAAACGC
>JAIVWA010000357.1:1297-2455 GCA_049190255.1 Gammaproteobacteria bacterium
TTTATTTTATAAAAAAGATTGAGCAACACGCGGCGCACACGCCGCGCAAGCACTGGCGCTGCGGGAGCGCCTGCACTGCACGAGCGAAACCACCCTTCCATATTCTGCTGTTCTGCGGTTCGCTGTTCAACCCCTGAACCCTGAACCCTGAACCTCTGAACCTTTAATGACACCTGAAACCTTCTCAAGCCTGAGCCACACCCGGGCTAAGCTTCGTTATCGCCCCTCCTGTCCCTCACCGTTTTCCCAAGATCCCAACCTCTCATGTCCTCCAGCATATGGTAATCCGTCATATCACATTTAACCGGAGTAATTGAAATAAAACGCTGATTCAGCACCGCCCCATCGATTCCGGGGTCATCCTTGAACGACTGCATATCCCGGCCCTGCCAGTAGTAAGTCCGGTTGCGGGGATCCTTTCGTTTTTCAACATATTCGGACAGCACTTCAACCGCTTGCCGGCTGATCTGGACACCGGCGATTTCATTCAGAGGGCGGTTGGGAAAATTGACATTCAGAAACGTTCCGAAAGGCAGCCCCTTCTCGTATACCGTTTCGCATAGTTGGGAAATAAAAAGGGCGGCATCATCGTAATAATCCACTTCCGGGCCCTCGATGGATACCGCAATTCCGATCGTGCCGCACAAAGCCGCCTCTTTGGCCGCCGCAACCGTGCCGGAATAGTTCAAGTTTGCGCCGACATTGGCTCCGGCATTGATTCCGGCGATCACCACATCAGGTTTTTCAGAAAGAATTTCCGCAAAACTCAGCTTAATGCAATCTGCCGGAGTTCCGTTTACCGCATACCCGCTGTAACCGCCGTTTAGTGAAATCCAGGCAGCCCGCAGGGGTTGATGCAGCGTGATCGCATGTCCAATGGCACTTCGTTCCCGGTCGGGGGCCACCACGTCCACATGATGGGCGCCGGCAAGGCGGTTGTATACCGCCCACAATCCCTGAGCATGGATGCCATCATCATTTGTCAATAGAACGTTCATTGGTAGCTTTGAATTACATTCAATTACTATGTTATAATCCTGTTTAGGCAGAATTCGAACTACAACTATTTTACTGTTTAACTCAATTCATAAGCCACCGGCTATGCCGGTGAGAATTTAAGAGGTTCTACCGTTACCGCGAGGGCATGTTTCAAGGGTG
>JAIVWA010000357.1:2464-5214 GCA_049190255.1 Gammaproteobacteria bacterium
ACCACCAGCAGAACAACCACCACCAAAGCTGGCTGAAGCAAATAAGATAGTTGCCAATGATGAATCGGTTAAGTGGTCATCAAAACCGACAGATCAGATATAACAGAGATAAAAATGTCACGAAAATATTCGAGCTATAGCGGTAGCTGGTTAAAAGTATTACCTATCAAAAATTCTTTTTAACCATCTCCAGCCTAACAATATCTTGATTTTTTCATCAGCTTGGATTTATAACTTAATTTTCAACGGGATTCAACGCCTTAATATTTTGGCTCAAATTTCGATGCCGGGATAATTCGAATGGTGCACAAAACAACCAACCCAATATCCAGGGATTCGACTTCCAGGCCGCCTCGTTCTGATCGTCGGCACCTGGTTTCCCCGGCCACCCTGCTCATCATTGCCGCTTTTATTGTCGTATCGGCATATCAGTTTATCATTCCCGTTTCAATAACCGCGCAAATGAGCTCCGACCAAATCGGAAAGACCATCCAGGATCCTGGCATCCCCTGGCAGCTTGAAGCTGATGAAGTCAATTACGACCAAACGGCCGATGAATACAGCGCCACGGGCAATGTAATGATTTACAAGGGAAACATAAGATTGATAGCCGATTATATTCGTTTGGATCACAAAAACATGAAGGCCTATGCCGAAGGCAATGTCATTTTAACCAACGGCGAAGACATCCTGAGCGGTACGAGCATGAATATCGACCTCAATGGCCAGATCGGATCGGTCAATGACGGCTATCTGTTCCTTAAAGAAAACAACTACCATTTAACCGGTAATGTAATTAAAAAAGTCGGCCCAAAAACCTATACCATCGATGAAGCCACGTTGACGACCTGTGATGGCGATAACCCGGATTGGAAGATTACCGGTAAAAACGTAAAAATCAGAGAAGACGGTGAAGGCTCTGCACGCCATGCAACCCTGTGGGCCAGAAAGATGCCGGTTCTGTACACACCCTACTTTTATTATCCGGCCAGAAAAGATCGCCAAACCGGCTTATTGTGGCCGCAGGGCGGTACTTCCGATCGCTGGGGCACCAATTACAGCCAGCCCTTTTTCTGGGCCATTGACAAAAGCTCGGACGCCACATTTTACGGGCACTATATGCACCGTCGCGGTTTTAAGCCCGGCGTTGAATATCGCTATGTCCTGGACGAGTGGTCGAAGGGGACCTGGATGGTTGACGGGTTTTACGACCGCAAAGTCGATGACGGCACCGACACCTCCAGCGAAGATTGGGGTTTCACTGACGGGGACCTTACTATCCTGCGTAGAAATGAAGAACGCTATTGGCTGCGGGGAAGCCATCATCAAAAAATGCCCTGGGGCATCCGGGGCCGGCTGGATTTGGACATTGTCAGTGACCAGGACTACACCCGTGAATTCCAAACCGGGCAGATGGGCTGGACAGATTCAAAAGATTATTTTGAAAAGGAGTTTGGCCTCGACCTGGACGATTTTAATGATCCGGTGCGAACCAACCTGTTGAACTTTAATAAGCTCTGGCCAACTTACAGTTTCAATGGCAAATTACGCTACGATCTGGACAGCACCGTTCGTAACACCAATGATCCGGACACAACCTTGCAGCAGCTTCCGCGGCTTGAGTTTAACGGGGTCAAACAAAGAATCGCAACATCCCCCTTCTTTTACAACCTGAATACCGAGTACGTTTATTACTGGAGCAGGGATGCCAACCGCGGCCAGCGAGTGGATCTGCACCCAAGAGTGTACCTGCCGTTGCAGTTCAAACCCTTTTTCACCATCGAACCATCCGTCGGTCTGCGGGAAACGCTGTGGTATCTGGACCAGAAAGATTTCGGGCCCAAAGACAAGAAATTTTATAACCGCGAACTTTTCGACACCCGTCTCGAACTGTTTACGGAAATGTATAATGTGTTTCATTTAGGGGGAGAAAAATTCAAAGCCCTCAAACATACCATCCGGCCCCAGGTCGCCCATGTCTATATCCCCAACGTGGATCAGTCGGATTTACCCAGTTTTGATTCCATTGACCGGGTTGACAATACGAATCTGCTCACCTATTCACTGACGAACACCCTGACATCCAAATCAAGAAAGGAAGGATCTTTTGAAATCAGCCGGCGTGTTGACAAAACCCAGGCGGGGATTATAGACTCGCCGGCCGACTACGCCTACAATGATTTTTTTCGCTTTAAATTGCAACAAACTTACGATATTAACGAGGGCAAGGAAAACAACCCGGACAAACCGTTTTCTCCGGTATTTGCCGAACTGGATATATTTCCAGGTAAATATTTTGCACTGGATGCCGATGCGCTGTGGTCGGTCTATGATTTGGATATTTTGTCCCATAACGTTGCGGCCAACATCTGGGACCTTCGGGGTGACAAACTGTCGGTAGAATATCGATATACCAAAAATTCCGACGAAATCGATTTTAATCAAACCAATTCCCTCATGACGGCTCTGACGGTCAAAGTGACGGACAGACTTACGGTTCGTGGAAATTATGAGTATAATTTTTTAGAAAGTGTGCCGGTTGAGGCCGGTGTTGGATTGCTTTACTCGGCCCAATGCTGGTCGTTTGACGGCATGATCAGACAGAGCACCGGCGTCGATAACGAAAAAAAATATGATTTTGAAATAAAAATAAATCTGTTCGGATTAGGAGAGTTTGGGATCTAACGGGTTGCGAGTTGCGGGGTACGGGTTGCGGACTTTTACGGCTTGAAGAGTTCCGGGTGGCGGAT
>JAIVWA010000358.1:0-348 GCA_049190255.1 Gammaproteobacteria bacterium
TAAGATATTGTTTTTTCAAAGCGGATTTACATCGGAATTTCGATGCGCTCTTCAAATTCCTTCAGCACTTGCTCCGCCGGCCGGTATCGCCCTGCGGTCAGGTTTTTATTGCCTTGAGCTATCATTTCCAACATGGTCAAGGTTTCTTGCAGATCTTCGTATGCTTTAATATCGATGAGGGCGGCCTTGGCTTCACCATTTTGGGTAATGATCATGGTGCCCTGGCTGTCATTCAATTTACGGATCACTTCAGCCATGTTATTTTTAAGATAGCTGATCGGCTTGAGGTCTTGACTTAACTTCATAATATTCACCCTTAGTTTGGGCCATAATTATGACCTAATATAG
>JAIVWA010000358.1:389-5210 GCA_049190255.1 Gammaproteobacteria bacterium
ACTTTAATCGCTTCATACCTTCTCGCGAGCCCGCTTGAATCCTTTAAAAGAGCCCGTAATCGTTGCATCAGGGACAGCATAGGACAGGCGAAAATATCCCGGTGCGCCGAAGCCCACACCCGGCACCGCCAGAATGAGTTCATCTTTCAGGATACTCAAGAATTTGACGTCATCAGGAATCGGGCTTTTGGGGAACAGGTAAAATGCGCCCTGCGGGATGTTGAATTCATAACCGGCATCGGCCAGACCCTGACAGAACATATCCCGGCGTCGTTTGTAGATGGAGACATCCACGGTAATCCCCTGTAGACGGGCAACGGCCAGCTGCAGCATATTGGGGGCATTCACGCAGAGCATCGTGTTGACCACGATGGCGGCGCCGGAGACGAGTCCCGCATCTTCTGCACCGGGATGCACCGCGAGGTATCCGATGCGCTCGCCGGCCAATGACAGCTCTTTGGAATAGGAGCTTACCACGATGCTGTGGGGATAGGCCTGAAACACCGATGGGACACTGCCCTCATAGATGATTTTGCGGTAGGGTTCATCCGAGACAAGATATATCCTTCGGCCGAATTTTTGGCTGGCCCGATCCAACACCTGGGCCAGATCGGCCAGTTCCTCCGCCGAATACACGGCGCCGGTGGGGTTATTCGGTGAATTAATCAGCATCACCCGGGTTTTTTCGGTGATGGCGGCTTCGATTGCGGCGGTATCCAGATGAAAATTACTATCTGTCGGTGCGGTTTTTAGGACAGCACCGGCCATAAAGGCATAATGATCATAGCCGATAAAATAGGGTGAAGGGGTCAATATTTCTTCATCGGGATTTACCAGTGCACCGAAAACGGCGTTCAAGGCACCGGCGGCCCCGACGGTCATCAAGATTAAATCCGGTGTCAGTTCAATGTCATGCTCACCGCTCAGATATTGGGCCACGGCCTGACGCACCTGGGGATGGCCCGGGTTGGGCGTGTAGCCGTGGTTCAATGTTTCGCTGTTGACCAATTCCCTGAGCACCTTCTTGAATTCAGGCGGCGGCGGGACATCGGGATTGCCCAGGGAAAAATCAAAGACGTTTTCCGGGCCGTGTTCGGCTCTAAGCCGGGCGCCTTCCTCGAACATCTTTTTGACCATTGCCATTCCGTCAACCATTTTGACCATTTTGTCCGCGATCGGCATGATGCTTTCCTTTCAGGGGTTCAGGGTTCAGGGTTCTGGGTTCTGGGTTTGTGTCTAATCTGAAATGCAGCAAGACAACCCTGAACCTGTGAACGGTTACTATATTTATTTGCATATCAGAGAACTTAAATCAACTTGAAATAAGTGCTCTATTTGTAACCGTTCAGGGGTTCCTTATTATTTTTAAAATTATGCTCGAAATATGATAAAAGCTGCTTTATATTATCTTGTAGCCGTTCACAGGTTCAGGGTTCAGGGTTATCCGGCTCATTGACCCAGCTTTCAAGCGAACTCATACTTTGAGCATTCCGCTGTGACGTGGCACCAGCGCGGCAGGCCAGGGTCCCCGGGTCAACTGTCAGCCTGTGAACACGGCACCCGACGGTTTGAACTTGCCTGCCCTGGGTGTATTCTTCCGCCGCATGCGGGGTAAAACGGGATCTTGTCCGTGCGAATACGCCGAACTTGCCGGCGGATGCACGCAGCCGGTTTGGTTTGTAGCAAGTAACGGTTCGGATTGCACCTCAACCCTGAACCTCTGAACCTTGAACCCCTGAACGGTTACAGAAAGAGAGGATCACAATGAGCAACCAGAAAAAATTGAGTCGTAGACAAGCACTGCGAATGATGGCAGTGACCGGCGTTACCGGTTTTACCGGGCTGTACGCCGTCCAGGCAAGTGCCAAAAGTAAAAGTATTGGCGCCATGATGCCGGGTAAGGGCTGGCTCAAACAGGGCGCCAGGAATGAGGGAGACGGTACCCCCCTGCAGTTTATCCCGAAAACCACGCCCGATCCCGACCCGCTTAAAGATGAGCTGAAAAAATATCCGAAATGTCCCTATTGCGGCATGGACCGGACCATGTGGAACCACAGCCGCCACCTGGTGCACTATGACGATGACCTGGTGGATGGCACTTGTTCCCTGCACTGCCTGGCCATCAGCCTCTCTCTTAATCTGGATCGAGGACCCAAAGCCATCTATGCCGCTGATTTCGGGTCTGACAGCCAGATAAAACCGCTGGTAAACGTGGATGACGCCACCTATCTGGCAGGGTCTGATTTACCGGGCACCATGACCAAACAGAGTAAAATGGCATTTTCTTCTCCTGAAGCCGCCAAAGCGGCCCGGAAAAGTCATGGCGGTGAACTGGTTGATTTAGATGAGGCCCTGACCAGGGCTTATCTCAGTATGGCGAAGGACACCGCCATGATTCGTAAGAAACGGGCTGCTAAAAGAAAAAAAATGAAATCGTAAAATGAACCGAAATCGTCGAAACTGGATTAAGATCCTGGTTTTTTCCGGTATGGGTCTGCTTCTTGTCCCGAATACCTGGGCCCTGGATCTCAGCCGCAAGAAAAAGAAAACTGAAAGACAACTTTATATTACGGTCACTAAAAAGGATCGTTGTCCGGTTTGCGGCATGTTTGTCCATCCTTATCAAAAATGGATCACCCAGATTCAATTTAAGGACGGCTCCCATCACAGCTTTGATGGTATGAAATGTATGTGCCGGCTTTATATTGACCCGGGAAAATACGACTCAACCCAAAAAAAGCAGGATATTAAGCGGGTCCTGGTGAGGGATTATTATACGCTAAAATTTATCCGGCACGATACCGCCTTCTATGTGGTAGGAAGCGATGTTTTTGGGCCAATGGGGCACGAACTGATCCCTTTTGACAGCAAAAAGAATGCCGGTACTTTTTTGATTGATCATAATGGATTGAAAATACTACGGTTTAACCAAATCAATCCGGAATTGTTGGACAAACTGGATAAAGCCAAGAAAACCGTTAATCTGGAATAAACCGATGAGATATGCCTCCTGGTTAGCAATTGTGATGGTTGCTTTTTGTTTGTGGAGCGGGTTGGAATACCGGCATTTCCACAAACGGCTGCTTGAAACTGAACAGCAGTTAAAATTGCGGCGTCAGTTTCAGAAAGCGGTCGGTTTGCCGAATTTGGCCATTACCAGCGCCGCCAGGTATTTAAGACATTATTCTCTGACAGATCTGACAACCCCCTTTCAGGATTACCCGGCCAGCCTGGACCATTTTCCGGCCGGTTTTGCTTTTGGGCCCCCTGATTATTCAAATATGCCTTCTCCGATTGTTTTTGGTAAACTGGAGAAGTGAATGGGATCAGAGAACTTATGATTTCCGGAAGCTGGTTTGAAAGACAGAAAAACATCATTGATTACAGCCTGCAGAGTCTGTTGCGACGTCGGTCTAAAAATATCCTCATCCTGATCATATTCATTTTACTGGTTTTTGCTGTGTCTTCCATTCTTTTTATCACCGGCTCCCTGACACAGGAGATGATGATTACCAGCAATGACCTGCCGGATATCACGGTCCAACGAATTTTGGGCGGACGGCAGGTAAATGTGCTGTCTTCATATATCCCTGAGATTGAAAAGATACCGGGGGTGGAAGCAGTAGAAACCAGGGTCTGGGGGTATTTTTACCTGGCTTCGCTGCAAGCCAATTTTACTATTTACGGGATGGATTTGAATCTGCTCGAAGAGGGCGAATACCGCAAGATCGTCAACTGGAAAAACGTTCCCGACCCGGCGGAAAACCAAATTTTATCCTCCCGGCCGGATTTCCGCATGATTGTCGGCCAGGGGGTCTTTGAATTGCTGAAAGATATTCGGATGGAAAAGGCTTATTTATTTTATCAACCGACCTGGCAAAAGCCGATTCCTTTTGATATCATCGGTACCTTTAAAACTGAGACTGAACTACAGTCCAACGACTTGATGGTACTGCAAACCGAAGGCGCCCGACGGGTTCTGGAACTGCCTCCTGATGAATTCAGCGATCTGGTCGTCTACGTTCCCAATCCGGAGGAGATCGAAAATGTTGCCCTAAAGATCCGCCGTTATTTCCCTGAATTGAGAACGGTCACCAGGGCCCAGATTCAAAACACCTACTCCTCTGTTTTTGACTGGAAGAGCGCTTTTGTACTTTCCAGCCTGCTGGTAGCGATCTTCGCCTTTTTGATTTTAATATGGGATAAAGCCAGTGGCCTGTCTCCGGAGGAAAAAAGAGAAATTGGTATCCTGAAAGCCATCGGCTGGGATACGGATGTTGTCTTGTCGGTTAAATTCTGGGAAGGGCTGATCCTATCCGGAATCAGCAGTCTGGCCGGTATACTGCTGGCTTACGCGTATATTTACTGGTTGCGGGCGCCCGGGTTAAGAGAGATCTTTATTGGCTGGTCAACTATTTATCCGTCGTTTCAATTGATGCCTGATGTTGATCCCAAATTTTTGTTGTTAATTATGACGATTTCCGTGGTTCCTTATCTGGCGGTAACGGTTTTTCCTGCCTGGAAAGCCGCTATAACCGATCCCGATGCGATTATGCGTAATATCTGATAAGGCGCCTATGAGTAATCTTATTGTTGAAACCATTAACGTCACCAAAACCTATAACCTGGGGAAACCCAACGAAGTGACAGCGGTGAAGGATGCATCGCTGCAAATTAATGAAGGCAGTCTGGTGGTGCTGAAAGGCCCCAGCGGATCCGGCAAAACGACCCTGCTTTCTTTGATCGGCTGTCAGACAAAACCGACCCGGGGCGAAGTGATCATACTAGGCAAGAAGGTCTCCAAACTGCCGGAAAAATTCA
>JAIVWA010000359.1:0-4694 GCA_049190255.1 Gammaproteobacteria bacterium
GCCAGAGAAATAAAGCCTGCCGGAAATTTTTGTTGCTTTCGCGCCGGATCACCGGCTAGGGCAAACCCAGCCTGTCGATGGATATATGTGTTCCTTCCACCTGGCGGGCTGCGGTGCTGGCAGCGTAGCGACAGGCATCCGGAATATCCTGGTTATTTACAAATCGACATATGAGGTAAGCTGCAAAAAATACGTCACCGGCGCCGGTTGGATCAGTCACGGTTTCAATCCTGTCTGCTGTATAATCAAACTTTTCACCGCTTAGTGTTTCCACCCAACCGCCTTCTTGACCCAAGGTGATCACAGATTCTTCTATCTCAAAGGTTTTCATGAGCTCTGTCAAACCTTTTTGGTAGTGTTCAAGGATGTATTTGAGCTCGGTTCCGTTCGCTTTGATGATGTGAGCTGCGCTTAAGGCTGCCGGCAGGTGTCTTGATACAGCCGCCGATACTCTTTTGGTCACAACTTTTCGGGTATATCCCTGAATATCCAGAAATATCTTTAGATCTGTGTTGTGCAGCGCTGTCAGAGCTTCTGATTCTATGTCATCGGGATGCAGGGGACCGAGGTGCAATCCACCAACGCGCTTTATTACGGCTGACAACTGGCGGGGTTGAATCGATCGTGCTCGATTGAAAAGCGCCTGCCCGCGAGGATCTTTCTTGATATCGTTGACAAAGTGAGTGGTCCGGTTGGTTTTGCCGTTTAATACGATGATATTTTCCTGTTCCAACCTGTCAACGATTGTCCGGTCATTATTAGCGATATTTGAGACAACAAACGTATCGAGTCCATGCCGGCTGTATGTAATTCCGGCATAGGCGGTGACGCCGCCTATCTTGGTAACACTTCGATGTTGACTGACGATTGTATCGATCGTCGTTGAGCCGACAACGCCAATGCCTTTATTGAGTTTGGTCATAGGTTCAGGGTTCATCCCCGCCTGGCCTGAAAAGCGGCCAGTCTAATCGACATTCTGCGGTTTTGCGGTTCGCTTTTAACTTCGTGTAGTTTCATACAAGAGGTTCAAAGGTTAACGAAACAGCGAACCGCAGAATGCAGACTTAATCTTTTAATCATAGGTCAAATCTGCTAAATTCTTGCCATGATCTATAACCTTGCCGAATATCTTCGTCAACCTCTTAAAATCGGGGACAAATCCATAAATAAGAGGCTCGTGCTGGCCCCGATGAGTTTCCTCGGCCATATCGCCTTTCGTGAGCTGGTCTCGCGCTATGGCGGGTATGGTCTGCTGTTTTCCGAAATGTGCAGCGCAAGGGCCATCCCTAGCGAAAACCGATTTGTTTCGCCCTACTTCAGGTGGCGCGATGAGGAACGGTCGCGTCTGATTTGTCAAATTTTCGGTGATGAACCCCGCATCATGGCCGAGGCTGCCCGCAGGATAGAAAATGAAGGTTTATTTGGAGTAGATATAAACCTGGGCTGTTCAAATACAACCATTTGCCGCCGCAATTGCGGGGCGGCGCTTTTGAAAACCCCGGATCTTGCTGCAGAGATTGTGGCTTCGGTTAGAGAGGCAATAAGCTGTCCGTTAACTGTCAAATTTCGCACCGGCTGGAAAGATGATCCCAATCCGGCGATACAGTTTGCCAAAAGATTTGAAGATGCCGGTGCCGATGCCCTCATTTTTCATCCCAGGGTTGCTCCGGATCGACGGTCCCGTCCTCCCAAATGGGAATACATCGGACTGGTGAAACAGGCCGTTCGCATTCCGGTATTCGGCAACGGTGATGTATTTGACCGCAACGATTGTCTGAGGATGATACAAGAAACCGGTTGTGATGGGGTCGCTCTCGGTCGCATGGCTATTGCCCGGCCGTGGATCTTTGCCGAGTTTTTAGATGATTTGCAGACAAGCCGCAAATTATTTCTGGATGCAGCAATTCAGCTGATCAAGCTTCTTGAAATACACTTCGACCCCATCCGGGCCATCAAACGCTTTAAGCGTTTTTCTTTTTATTTCTGCGCTAACTTTCGATTCGGACATGCCCTGTATACGCAAATAATAAATGCGGCTGAACTAAAGGAAATAGAGACCATACTTAGGCGGTTCTTTGAGCTGTCTCCTGAAATTGCGAAAAGGCCGAATATGAATCTTTTCAAATGATGGCCTCCTCCCGGAGAAAAGCGAATATCGCCTCCACTATTGCGCCGGGCTGTTCCATGGGAACAAAATGACCGCTTTTTTCAAAGCATTTAAAGCGAGCGTGGGGAACTTTTGATTTAAAGCGCTCAACAGCCGGTGCAAGGAAGGTGTCTGAGTGTGCGCCGTAAAGGACCAGAACAGGCAGCTTTAGTCTTGGTATGTGACGCCAGATATCGTGCGGGCAAACGGCAAAGCATTTTGATTCCCAGGCCGGATCACAGCATAGCTTTACCTCACCGGACCGGGTCATTTTTGTACCGTCGGCAATATAAGCTTCCAGAAATCCATCTTTCCAACTACGAAACACTGCCTTCCGGCGGTAAGAATTCAGGACGGTTTCTTGATCCGGCCAGGCGTTTTTTCGTTTGGCGGCCGTAGCAATGATGGGTATCCATCTGGCCAGGCCGGATTTTTTAGCCAGATACCACCACCACATCCAGGAAAAGGGCAGAATTGTAGGATCGATCAACACCAGGGCACGAATCAAATCAGGATGCTTGATGGCCAGCATCAGGCTGACCGCCGCACCCCGGGAATGTCCCATGGCAATCACCGGTTTTTCAAAATGATCGAAGAATAACTCCAAATCATCTGCGAAAACATTCCAGCTGGTGAGCCTATCAGGATTTGCCGCTACGTTGGTTTGCCCATGACCCCGATCGTCCAGGCCCAAAATATTTAGCTGTGACCGGAGAATATTGGCCAGGGGAGAGTATACTCCGGCACAAAGTCCGGTGGCATGGGCAAAATGAGCCAACGGGCCGTTGCCACCCCAGTTGATGAAGTGAAATTTTCCTTCAGGTCCTATAAAAGTGCAATCCTGTCTTTGCATTCAAACTCCCTCAGCCCGGTAGTCTTCGGATCTGTTTAAATAACCGGGCCTATGCCGGATATTGTCGATTAATGAAACGGTGATTCTATAATACTAATCCTGATAATTTTCCAGTCCGGTTCTTATAAAAAATATTTTTTATTCCGTAATTGAAATTTATCTAAAATTAAATTAAGATTGATAATTTATACACTTAGTCACCGAAACCGGACGATGAGGAATTGTTGACAAGAATGAAAACAATGGACGCAAATACCAGTGCCAATGGACAGCCCGAGGTTGAGCTCAAGCCTCAGGCAGAGCTTTTACGAATGTTTATGGCGCATACTCCGGCGGCGGTAGCGATGTGTGATACTAAAATGCGGTATCTGGCATATAGCCGACGGTGGGCCAAAGATTATAATTTGGGAGATGAAAATCTGGTCGGTCGCTGCCATTACGATTTATTCCCGGATCTGCCGGAACACTGGAAGGGTGAACACAAAAGGTGTTTGGCTGGAGAATTTATTAAAAATGAGGATGAACCCTTTCCGAGAACCGATGGGACGACGGACTGGGTCCGAAGACAGCTGTGTCCCTGGCGGGATAGCACCGGCAATATCGGCGGCCTCATCATGTTTACGGAAGTTATCACCCAGCGCCGGCAAGTTGAAGAAGCGTTAAAGCAAAGTGAGGAAAAATATCGCAACCTTTTTGAAACGGCCAGGGTCGGTCTTTACCGGTCCCGCATTGAGGATGGGAAAATTCTGTTAGCCAATCAGGCATTCGCTGAAATTATGGGCTATGATTCGCCGGGTCAATTTTATAAAAACTTCAAAACCACCGAACATTATGCCCAACCCGAGCGTCGCCGGGAATTGCTGCATTTACTGAAAAAAAACGGCAGAGTCGATGGATTTGAAATCCTGTCAATTCGCGTGGACGGCTCATACGTTGACATTGCTGTCAGCTCGATTATATATCCTGAGCAGGGATATATTGAGGGCTGCATTGTTGATATGACCGAAAAGAAACAGGCGGCCAAAGAAAAAGAAAAACTTCAGGCTCAGCTTCAGCAAGCCCAGAAGATGGAGGCTATCGGCACCCTGGCGGGGGGAATTGCACACGATTTTAACAACCTCTTAATGGGTATTCAGGGAAGAACCTCGTTGATGGTGTTTGATATTCGGCCGGATCATCCCCATTTTGAACATTTGACGGAAATTGAAAAATATGTTGGCAGTGCGGCCGAGCTTACCAGACAATTGCTGGGACTTGCGAGAGGGGGCAAATACCAGGTTTTACCGACGAATCTCAACGAACTGGTGGAAAAATCCTCCCAGATGTTTAGTCGCACCAGAAAGGAAATAACGATTTACCGAAATTATTTCGAAGGTCTTTGGACGGTGGCGGTGGATCGGAGCCAGCTTGATCAGGTGCTGTTGAATATTTATGTCAATGCCTGGCAGGCGATGCCCTTGGGGGGGACATTGTCTATTCAGACCGAAAATGTCCGTCTTGATAAAAATTTTGTAAAACCCTATAGTGCCAGCTCCGGCAGTTATGTTAAAGTCAGCATCAAGGATACCGGTATCGGCATGGATGCGGCCACTATAGAAAGGGTATTTGACCCATTTTTTACCACCAAGGAGAAAGAGAGAGGAACCGGTCTGGGGCTGGCATCGGCCTATGGCATTATTAAAAACCACGACGGCA
>JAIVWA010000359.1:4702-5186 GCA_049190255.1 Gammaproteobacteria bacterium
ATATTAATATGGGAGATAAGCAATGAAGCTATTTCGACAAAAGTTAAAACCGGTCAGTATTCTTCTGGCGATTTTCCTGCTGATGATTTCCGGCCCCTTTCAATCCGCACTTGCAGTCATGATTGCTACCGAAACCGTTAGGGATATGTCACGGGGTCAGGAAGCCCGTGCGCAAATTAAACAACTTCTTATGCGTGAAGATGTGCGCCAGGCCCTGGTCAATCAGGGGATTGATCCCGGGGAGGCCGGTGCAAGAATCGACAGCCTTTCAGATCCGGAGGCCATTGCGGTTGCTGATAAATTGGATCAGCTTCCGGCCGGCAGCGGTGCGCTTGAAGTGTTTCTGATTGTCTCGTTAGTCGCATTTCTTGTTCTGCTCATTACGGACATCCTGGGATATACGGACATCTTTCCCTTTGTTAAATAAATCGGCTCCTCTCAGAAATGTGTGCATAAAATTTGCTATGCAGTTTGTTCAGCGTAA
>JAIVWA010000360.1:0-5186 GCA_049190255.1 Gammaproteobacteria bacterium
AGGATATTTTCAGCGCGGTGCACGCAGGCTATGAGTTGGCCTCCCGGTATTAAATTGGATTCCGGGTCCCATGCAATGCCCTCTCCATTTGGTCGAGGGCTTTCGTGCTGATTAAAGATGTTCATTTTTTTCAGTAAACTTTCTACAGCCCCCGGCGTAAATATAAGTTAGCGCTTATGGTGCTTGACACCCGGTTGCAAGTTCACGCCATCCCGTGCTGTGCACGGGATGGTCGTTGACTCTCTCAGGTCGCCACCAACCGTTACCCTTACGTTACTTTTGGTATTTTTCCACAAAAGTAACGTTTAGAACCCTGCCCATCTCTATTCCCGATAATCCCTAATAACTTTATAATAATTAATTTTTTCAAATAGTTAATTTAACATTTGCAAAAATTTTTATCAGTAATCAAATTCTGGCACAAATGTTGAATTCTATTAGGTTGAACGCGGTAAGACCGCAACAACGGAATCAAACCTAATGGAAAGGAGACCTAAAAATGACTGCTAAAATAATCAAAATAATTCTTGTAATGGTAATGGTGGCATCCTTAACCGGTTGCCTTATGGGTAAAAACGAAGAGCCAGTTCTCTTCTTGAACTCAGCCGCAGAGATCCCTGCTGAAGACGGTGATGTAATGTATGAAGTACATGAACTTCCTCAAAGTGGTATGTTTATATTATTCCCCAAAAAACCGCTTGAAGTAAGAGGAGCTAACTAAGGAATGTTTCGAACGACTGATTTTACCGTAAAAAAAATATCCGCAGGTTCAATTCTGAATCTGCGGATATTTACGCTGCCCTGAATCTCTGAATCCCAACTAATGAATTCAATCCTAACCTTGGAACCCTAACCTAATTTTCCTATTGTGAATTTTATTTCAGAGATATTGGTAACTATTTTTCCCAACTGCTTATCATGCCTGAAGCAACTATTTAAGCTAACTTACTGGAATTTCAGTTTAAATAAAAAAGTTTTTTTAAAACAGCAAATTTGCATGCTTTTTGCTCCTGCTAATAGCTGCCATGCGAAAACTGATGCAAATAGTTATATTTCTCTCCTGGATTGCAACCTTAATGTGGGCAGGGCTTGAGTTGGAAAAAATCCAGTTTTTCAACTCAGTAACCGCCATGCTGTAGTTGGGTTAGACAAACCCGGAAGGGTGGTTAGCCGGGCAGAGGAATAGGCAGATCGGGGGTAGACGAAAAAGGAGCAACGGTGGGTCGGCGTATCAGGCTTTCGCCCAGTACGCCGGTTCAGGCTCGTTGACGGCTATATTGCTTTTTATCGTCTTGTTCCCGGACTCTTGCATCAATCTGATTGGCCGTTAGCAGGCTTTTGCGCCAGGCAAATTTCCAGGTCACACTGCAGGCAGCGATGGGTTTCTGCTGTGGCCTGCTCGTCACTGAAGCACAGTTCGACCTCATCAAACCCGCCGCTTCTTTCAGAAAGGGGCAGGCATGGTACCTCAACCCTTTTCAACTCCGCAAATCCAAATTCTCTTCCGCCTCTGTAGGGTTCTACATTTCCACATTCCCTCCGGGGCGTAGGCCCCTCCGGGCCGGAGGCCGCATTCCGACTTCCGCATTCCGCATTCCCCTTTCCGCATTCCGCATTCCCACTTCCCTCATTTCCGACTTCCGCATTCCCACTTCCCTCACTTCCGCATTCCGCATTCCGCATTCCGACTTCCGCATTCCCCTTTCCGCATTCCGCATTCCGACTTCCGCCTTCCGACTTCCCACTTCCCTCACTTCCGCATTCCGCATTCCCCTTTCCGCATTCCGCATTCCGCCTTCCCACTTCCGCATTCCCCATTCCGCATTCCGCATTCCCACTTCCCTCACTTCCGCATTCCGCATTCCGACTTCCGCATTCAATTCTACCATCCCCGCCTATATATATATCAATAGAAACGGCCGCGCGCCGACCCGCCGCAATAGCTTCAATCACCGTCGCCGGACCGTTGGCGGCATCGCCGCCGGCAAAGACACCTGTCATCTCCGTCTGTTGGGTGTCTTTATCAATCCCAATCAGTCCCCTGTCTACCGCTAATGATCCCTGATCATCCAGAAAACAAAAATCCTGGCAAAAAGCCGTTTCGCTGGCCTGACCGATGGCCAGAATGACCTGGTCCGCTTCAACTGTTTTTCTGGTGTCGTCAAAATAAGGGCAGAAATTGCCCTCGTCGTCAAAAACCGATGTACAGCGCACCAGCTCAAGGCCGGCTACTTTCCCGTCATTTTCAATGATCTTGTCCGGACCCCATGAATCCAGGATTTCCACCCCTTCTTGCCGGGCCTGTTCAATCTCCCAGGGATTGGCCGGCATTTCTTCCAGGCTTTCCAGGCAGGCCAGGGCTACTTTTTTAGCTCCCAGCCGTATGGCCGTAAGGGCCACATCCACCGCCACATTGCCGCCCCCGACAACAACGACGTTTTCTTTGACGGCCACATCACTGCCGTCGGCAACAGACGCTAAAAACTCCACGCCCCATTGAACACCCGGCAGATCGGCGCCATCAAGTTCGATTCTGCGGCTCAGCTGGGCGCCCACGGCAATAAAAACGGCGTCAAAACCATCATTTTTTAATTGTTCAATTTCATAATCGACGCCCAGTTTCTGATTGGTTTTAAGTTCGATGCCCGTGCTCAAAACCAGATCGATCTCTTTGTCGAGGATATCTTCCGGCAAGCGGTAAAAGGGAATACCATAGCGCATCATTCCCCCCGGTTTGGGTCTGGCCTCCAGGACGGTGACCCGATGGCCTTTTTTCCTCAGATAAAAAGCTGCGGTTAAACCGGCCGGACCGGCACCGATGACCGCGACCTTGCGACCGCTGTCTTTGGCTGTGCTCGACATCCAATCGGAATAGTCACCTGCCTTATCGGCCGCATAGCGTTTGGCGGCACAGATCGAAATGGACTCGTTGACTTCACCTCTTTTGCAGGCGGTTTCACAGGGATGGGTGCAAACCCTTCCCAGGACACCCGGAAATGGCGCCTTCTCGATGATCAGTTTGCAGGCTTCATCCATATCTCCCCGGGCTATGAACCGTAAATAACCGGGGATATCAATACCTGCCGGACACGCCTGGATGCACAGCGGTGTTTCGGGAATCCGCTCCCGGGGGCCTTCGGCACGCAGTGTTCGGGTAATATCTAAAATTTTTATTCCGTTGGGGCAGGCATCCTCGCACCGTCCGCAGGTGGCGCAAAACCAGGGCATGGGCGATGCGGCAATCTCATCGATTAAATCCAGCTCAACATGCCGGATCAAACGCCGGATGTTAAATCCGTTAATCCCGGTGATGGGGCAGGCCGAACTGCAGCGCCCGCACTGTTCACAGTATCTGAACATTTCGATAGCGTTAAATCTCGCAGCGAATTGTAAATTTTCGCCCATATTCATCGCCTCACAGCAAAGTTAGGTAAAAACATCAAATTCAAAATCCGAATTTACGACCTCAAAATGGCTACCTTATTATTTTATTCTAGACCTAAATCTTTAACCATTGTTCGCATGCAATTCGCGAACTTGGGTCCATCGGCGGCCGAACACCAGAGATTCCAGAGCTTTTCAGGATCAAATCCGGCTTTGGCAATTTTGCGTTTGGTCCGGTTCACCCGCTTCTCGGCCGCATAGTTGCCCGTGATGTAATGACAGGTTGGAAACTCACAACCGGCCACCAGCACCCCGGCAGCACCCAGCTCAAAAGGACGCTGCATCATTTTCATGGAGACCCTGGCCGAGCACATCACCCGGATCAACCGTGCATTGGACGGGTACTGCAGCCGGCTCACACCGGCCATGTCCACCCCGCCCAGCGCACACCAGTGGCATACAAAAGCGATAATTTTTTTCTCAGCATCTTCTTCCAGGGCGGCCTCCACCTGGGCAAAGACCTGGTCGTCCGAGTAGTGCACGATGCCGATGCACTCCTGGGGGCAATCGGCCGCACACAGGCCGCAGCCTTTGCAGAGGGCCTTGACGACTTCGGGATTCTTTTCTTCATCCACGATGATGGCACTGTACGGACAGCGCTGGGAGCACAAACCGCATTGATTGCAATCCGCCAGATCGATGTCGGCCACAATGCCTTCGGCCTCAATATATCCATTCTTCATGGGTATGGAGACCCTCATGGCTGCTCCGATACCTTCTTCACTGCTTTCCTTAAAGGTCATGGGGGCTTTGGCACAGCCGGCCAGCGACACGCCGTCGGTGGCAAATTCCAGCGGACCCAGCTTGACATGGGATTCCTGGAAAAATCCGTCCGGGTTGGTGGATACTTTCAGATGCCCTTTTGTCTGCTCAACGGTGTCACTGCCTTTAAAGGCTGTGGTTAATACCAGAAGATCGGCCGGTATTTCAAATTCCCGGCCCACCAGAAAATCATAGACTTTTACGATCAGCTGGCCGTTTTGGTTAACCACCTCGGGATAGCGATCGTCCGGGAAGCGTAAAAATTTTACGCCCAGCCCTTTGGCGGTTTGCTGAGCGTGGCCCTCTTCTTTGATCAGGCTCATATCCCGGTAGAGCATGTGTACGTTGGCATCTTTATTCAGATACTTCAGCGCAACGGCGTTTTTAACGGAGGTGTGGCAGCCGATATTGCAGCAGCCGCGGGTTTCATTTTTGGAGTTGACACAGCTGATCATGACAACATTTTTGACATCGCCGACCTGTTTATCACGCAGCCTCCTGTCCAGCTGCAGTTGGGTGATTACCCGGGGATCATTGCCGTATTCGAACTGACCCTCGGGCTCGAGCTCCTGCATCCCGGTGGCCACGATAACGGTGGATATATCAAGATCTTCGGTGGAACCGTTCCCGTTTTTTTTCAACGAAACTTTATAGTTTCCGATATATCCTTTAACCGTTTCAATCTGGGTGTCGGTATAAACTTTTATGTTGGGATTGGCCCGCACCAGGTTCGCCTTGGCCTGAACGACTTTGGCCGCCGGGGTTTTATGATTGTCGTGGGAAATAAAGCAAAGCTCATTTAAAATACCGCCCAGGCGGGGTTCTTTCTCCACGATAATGGTATTGAATCCCTGATCGGCCACACTCAGGGCCGCGTTCATGCCGGCCATGCCGCCGCCGATAATCAGGCAATCGGTTTTTACCGGCAGCCTGATCTCCTGCCCCTCTTCTAAAAGGGCCGCTTTGGCCACACCCATTTT
>JAIVWA010000361.1:0-5185 GCA_049190255.1 Gammaproteobacteria bacterium
GTGCAATGAAGAGCGTGATGCCGACGCCTTTTCTTATCGGATTGGCGTCAAATATTACGGACCGGTTTATTAACTTCCAATCATCCGCATGGGAATGAAGCAAGAAAAATGAAGCAGAAGGCTTCGCTTGACTCCACCCACCTCGCCCGTATGTCTCGCTCTGCCTGGCTGTTGGGCGGGTGTGAGCGGTTAGCGACCTGCCTGCCACTCAAATGTTACCGGGCAGATCGCAATGGCATTTGGCATGCTGCAAGCTTTTGGGGATGAGAACCTGAAAATCCGGCTCCAGAGGCGGAAAGACGTTTAGCTTAGGGAGGAGAGATATGAACAAAATTGATTTTCTCGATGATGACCGGTCCATTCAAAAATTTCAGGGAGAAGGGCTAATTGAAGCCGACTACGAAATTACATCTGCTGATTTCTTACCATTGTTGGATTTGGATTATCAAAAGAGTGGGAACGTGTATGGCCGTAGAGCCTACAACCGATTTCAAGTAAAGGTACATGCATTCGCTTTGATCAGATCAGTCCCCTCCCAGCCGATATTCCTCACAGATAGAAGTATGGGGGAGATCGCGTGTGACGTGTTCAGATCAAAACCAATCAAGCTGGGCAGAATAAATAACATAAGTATGGGCGGGCTTGTTTTTCGTTACATTGATAGTCAGGCGCAATCAAATGAATCACCTGTGTTGGATATATTATTGGCAGATTGCGGATTTTATCTGGCAAATCTGTCGTTTAAAACCATTCTATAGCGCTGAGCAAAATCAAGCCACCCATGCTAAGCTAAATCATCCCACCAATATTCCGAAAAGCCGTTCTTTCTAATCCCCCGACCTTTGATCCCTCCCATGTTAATTGTATTTTCGAATTCAAGTATCTTGGAGGAGAAAATACAATGCCTTATGTGAGACCCCGGAAACGACCCTGTAGCATCTGCCGCAAGTGGTTTCTGCCTGATGTTCGGCAAGCTGGCAGACAAAAGACTTGCAGTCCTGAGTGCAGTGGAGAATTGCATCGAAGAAACTGTGCAAAATGGAACAAGAAGAATACAACATATTTCAAGAGCAACTATTTAGATAAAAAACTCGAAGAGGACGGCAGATTCCCACCGGATTCAACTCAACCAGATGTTGAAGCAGATCCAGAGCCAGCACCCCAAAGCCGGATCAACCTGAACCTACCCCGAGACATCATTGAGAGTAAAATCGGCAGAGACAATTTGATTATGGCAGAATACGTGACCGAACAGATATTTGGCAGAATTCGGAACAATGCCACCGGCTTTTCCTGAGAAGTAATCCACTTCGGTTTTTAAGACGCATCATAGATATAACCCACTGTTATAAAAGAAGATATGAGCAAAGTAATCGAAACATGTTTTTAAGACGCATTACAGGTATAACCATATGTATATATTGATAATATTGACGAAGTAATCCCGAACTGTTTTCAAGACGCAATAGACTTGGATATGCCAATGTTTGTATGGTTGGCATCATGAATGATGATCAAAAAGATAATGGCATAAGACAGGTAGAAATATCGAGTTTCGATTTGCGATATGAACGTTGCCGTTTGAAGTCAGACGTCACCGAGAAGGCGCTTTTATCCTCCATATTGGATCATGGTATTCGAGATCCATTGCGGGGCGTGGAGACCAAGGGCGGATGCCGGATTCTGCTCGATGGTTTTAAACGATACAGATGTGCGAAAAAGCTGAGTATTGGCATCGTGCCGTACCATTGTCTCGGTGAAGATGAGGCCTTTGGGATCATAACACTCTTGCGCATTGCAAATGCGAAAAGCCTCAACATTCTGGAGCAGTCCCGACTGATTGACGAATTGAGAACCATTCATAAGATGTCTATCTCGCAGATAGCGGGTCTTCTCGAAAAGAGCAAAGGCTGGGTAGGTATGCGGGTCGGCATCATTGGACAAATGAGTCCAGCCATCATGGATAAGGTGTTCAGTGGGCAATTTCCTGTCTATTCTTATATGTATACCATCCGCTCGTTCATACGTATGAACGCTGTAAGCAAGCAAGATGTTGATGTGTTTGTAAAGTCGGTTGCCGGAAAGGGGTTAAGCATTCGTGATATCGAAATACTGGCCAATGGGTACTTTAAAGGAGGGGAAGGTATCCGCCAGCAAATTCGAAACGGCAATATCACATGGGGATTGAGCCGCTTAAAAGACAGCTCTGTAACAACAGACTGCACACAAGTTGAACAGCTGCTGCTAAGGGATCTTGAGATCACGCAAAAATACATGCAACGGGTGATAAACAAAAGCAGAGATGACCGGTATAATAGCGCATCATTCAATGCCCAGGCCAACCTTTTGACGGGAGGCATTTTAAGGCAAATGAACATATTCTTTGAATCAATAGAGGTGCTTCATGATAAGTCAGGACAAACGAGCAGCGATCTATCGTCTTCATACCGAAGGGATGGGCGTGCGTAAGATAGCACGAAGTTTACGTGTAAATCGGGGCACAGTCAGTGACATTATCAAGCAAAAAGGTGTCATGCCCGAATCGAGGAGAAAGGATAAGATCGAGCTGGATCCGGACCTTGTCGCTAAGCTTTACAAGGATTGTGATGGCTGGGTTCAGCGGATGCATGAGATATTGACCGAGGAGAAGGGAATACAGATTGGATATTCCACGTTAACCTCGAAAATACGGGAACTTGAGCTTGGAACAGCAAAAAATCAACGCACCGGCCAGGTTCCGGACAGAGCCGGTGAAGAGATGCAGCAAGACACCTCGCCGTATCGGGTTAAATTAGGCAACAAATCCGTGCTGGTTCAGGCCAGTCTTCTGTATTATCGCTATTCAAAGGTTCGCTATCTGAAATTCTACCGCTCGTTCAATCGCTTCAAAATGAAGTGCTTTTTTCATGAAGCGCTGACCTTTTGGAATTATGCTGCAGGTATATGTATCATTGACAATACCAACCTGGCCCGGCTTCATGGAACCGGTAAAAACGCCGTTATTGTCGGCGAGATGGAACAATTTGCCAAACAATACGGGTTTGCCTTTGTTTGCCATGAGATAAAGCACTCAAACAGGAAAGCCGGCAATGAAAGGGGGTTTTTCACTATTGTCACCAATTTCTTTGCCGGTCGTAAATTTGAGAATATGGAAAATCTGAACCGGCAGGCCTTTTTGTGGGCAACCGACAGGTCGGCCAATAGACCAACGGGAAAGACCCGGCTGATTCCGGCAGCTGCCTTTGAATATGAGAAACCGTATCTTAATAAGCTGCCGGTTTATGTGGAGCCACCCTATCTTGTTCACCAAAGACGTACCGACCAGTACGGCTATGCTTCCTTTGACGGCAATTTCTACTGGATCCCGGGAACGAAACGATATGATGTAAAGGTTCTGCAGTATAGTGATCATCTGAGAATCTACCATAGACGAAAACTGCTTGGTGAGTATGAAATGCCGTCTGAAGGGGTTAAGAATGAAAAGATCTATCCAAAAGGGCAATCCAAGCCGAAGCATCAACCAAAGTATCGCAAAAAGCCCACAGCCCAAGAGGAACGAACCCTAAGGGCTACATCGGAAGAAGTCAATGCCTATCTGAATTTTGCGATCAAAAAAGGTGGCCGGCAAAAGCACAGATTCATTCGAGAATTGTATGGCTTGCACAAGAAGCTTGCCCCCTCGCTATTTATAAGAACAGTCAAACGGGCCCTAAAATATCGTATCACAGATACAAAGACCATTGAACGGATCGCCATGTTATTGATGAAGGAAGGCAACTATGATGTACCGTCTGTTGAGATCGACCAGAAATTTAGAGACAGACAATCCTATCTTGACGGCCGTTTTGCAGGTGATGTGGATCTATCGGTTTACGACAAAATGATGGAGGACGACGATGAATGATGAACTGACAAAGATGCTTAAGTACCTGCACCTTGGTGGTCTACTTGAAAATTGGGACACCTACCTTGACAACGCCCGCAAGGGCAATTTGTCTCATGTCCGACTGCTTAAGCATATTATTGAGCAAGAGTACAAGATCAAGAAGGAAAACTCCAGGCGGCTGAGGATCTTGAGGTCAAAGATCCCTGAAAAATACGTTATGGAAACCTTCCCATTCAATAGACAACCGAAACTGAATAGAAAGAAGATCTTGGCCTTGTATGATTCATTTGACTATATGACCAAGAGTCAAAACATCATCTGGATAGGACCCACTGGTGTCGGGAAAACCGGTCTTGCAACCGCCTTTGTTATGCATGCAATTGATCACGAATATAAAGGACGGTTTATTGCCTTCCCGGAGCTTACAGAGATCCTCTATAAATCAGTGGCGGATCATTCGGAAGACAAGATTATGAAAACATTTCTCTCTTATGACTGTCTGCTCATTGACGAAGTGGGGTATGTGGAGGTTGAACCGGTCCAGGTTGGATTGTTTTTTACCCTAATGCACAAAAGACATAAGAACAAAACCACGTTGATCACTTCCAATCTTGGTTTTAGCCAATGGACATCATTTTTGAGAAACGATCAGCTTACAGCGGCATTGATCGACCGTTTGACTGAAAACAGCCACGTTATCAATATGAAAAACTGTGTCAGTCTCCGGCGCAAACTTGATCCGGCGGGTTGAAATGACAAAACGCCGCTTTACCAATCACGAACTGTATGCTCTGCGCAATGACATTGCCATTGACGCATTGATTGAAAAGGCGCTTTATATCCCTTCCCGCGTTGCTCAGGGCCATTTTCGTTTTCTTTGCCCCTCATGCAAAGAGTTCAACACCGCAGTAAATCCTGAGACAAATCTGGCCAGATGCTTCCGCTGTGAGCAAAACTTCAATACCATAGACCTGGTGATGACAATCAGGAAGCTGGACTTTCCTGGAAGCGTCAGGTTCCTGCAAGACTATCATAGAAGTGCTTCTGCAACTCGAAGCGATGATCGCCGGCAGGTTGCCACCGGCAGGGACACTCATGGTGGTTGGCAGATGAAATGTGCAGATCGATCAAAACACTCAAGTAACAGCCCGGCTCATATCGGCAATATTCTTGATCGCATGATGCCCTCAGAACCTGAGAGAATCCCTCCTGCCTGCAATCGGCCTGCGCAACACAATATGGTAAACGATCGCATACTGAGACTGGAACAGAAAGTAGATCGTCTATCCCACCAAATCG
>JAIVWA010000362.1:0-3470 GCA_049190255.1 Gammaproteobacteria bacterium
CCGAAATCGAAAGACCCGCACCCCGCAACCCGCAACCCGTAACCCGCAACCCGCAACCCGCAACTCGCACCCCGCAACCCGCCATTCTTATCTTTCATCCATCGGGGTAAATTCACACACATCAGGACCACAGTAATCTCCGACATATTCGGATTCCGGTCGATAAAGCATGGGTTTGGGTGCCGCACCGGCAAATTGCTCCTCAATGACGTGGGCGCACCAGCCGGATATCCTTGATATGGCAAATACCGGTGTAAACAGATCAACCGGAATCCCCAGGGACAGATATAGCGACCCGCTGTAAAAATCCACATTGACGTAAATATCTTTTCCCTTACGTCTCTTAAACTCCTCTTTGCCTGTTTTTTCAAGTAAGGCGGAAATCTCATACCACCGGGTCTTGCCGGTCTTTTCTTCCATCGCTTTAGACATGGCGGACACGATGTAGGCGCGGGGATCATCGGTATCATAAACCGCATGCCCCAGACCAAAGATTACCCGGCCGGCATCAAATTCCTGATTGACATAATCTTTGACCGCCTCGGGGGAGCCGATCTTGAACAACATTTCCATCACGCGTGCATTGGCACCGCCGTGCAGATCACCGGATAAAGATCCCACCGCAGAAGCGACCGCCGCATAGATGTGGGCCCTGGTGGAAGCCACTTCCCGAGCCGCAAAAGTTGAGGCATTAAAGGAGTGCTCGGCGTGCAGGACCAGCGCTTTATCCAAATATCTGGCCACCTCATCATCGGGCACTTCAGCGCTGAGCATGTACAAGAAATTGGCGGCATGGTCCAGATCGGGAGACGGTTCAACCGGCTCTTTATTGTTGCGAATCCGATCCCAGGCCGCGATAATGGTTGCGAATTTGGCAATCAGCCGGGTTGCCATGCGCACCACGGCTTCCTGGGATTGATCCCTTATATCAGGATCATGGTTGGCCAGCATGGGAACGACAGCCTGCAAAACATCCATGGGCAATGCCTCTTTCGGCCGGGTCTTCATCGCAGCTATCACTTCCGGCGGCAGAGCTCTTTCGGCAGCAAGTTGTCGCTTGAACTCTTCAAGTTCGTCCTTATCCGGCAATTTCTCATAGAGCAATAAGAAAGAAACTTCCTCAAAGGTTGCATTTTCCGCCAGGTCCTGAACCAGATAGCCCCTGTAAATCAATCGGCCGTTGGCCCCATCGACTTCACATATTCTTGTATCGGCAATAACAAGACCCCGCAGGCCCGTATTCAAAATAGGTTTGCATTCTTCCATATCACACCTCTTTGTGTGTAGTTATCGTGGTAATACCTGGATTTTGCACGAGTCCTCCAGAGGCGGACAAGTCGGAGGCTTTCATATTCTCATTAATTTTCATGCAAGATTCAGGTGGCAGGTCCAGAGGTGATCATGGTTCCTAAAATATCAGATATTATTCGTGTCCTGAATGACATAGCACCTCCCTCACTGGCTGAGGAGTGGGACAATATCGGATTGCAGTTGGGCGATCCGACCGGGTCGGTTAAAAAAATCTGGGTCGCTTTGGATCCTACTTTTCATGTCGTCAAGGCTGCCTGCGCTCAAGATGTTGATATGTTGATCACTCACCATCCGCTGATTTTTAAACCCATAAAAACCATCGATTTCCAGACGCCTTTGGGCGCAATCATTGATCTTGCCTCCCGGCATCATTTGGCCATATTTTCAGCGCATACCAACCTGGACAGTGCCTGGGGCGGGCTCAACGATATTTTTGCCCATCGGATTGGACTCCAGGACTTGAAACCCCTGGCGGCGGGTGCGGAGTCTAAGCAGTTTGATTGTGATAATGATCCCTTGGTTTCTAAACCAGGCCGGCCCGGCATCGGACGGGTTGGACACCTGGAGCATCGCACGGATTTAAAATCCCTGGCCCTATCGATTAAGAAAATCATGGATCTTAAATTTATACAATATTCCGGTGATCCTGATTTATCGATTAAAACAGTCGCTATTTGTACCGGCAGCGGGTCAGGCCTTTTATCCCATTTTTTGACTTCCGGGGCCCAAGTATATATCAGCGGTGATTTACGGTACCATGATGCCAGGGATGTCGAAGCGGCCAAACTTGGCATCATAGATATCGGTCACTTTTCCTCAGAGCATTTTATCGTTAATGATCTGGCCGAACGGCTTAAAACCATTGTGGCTGAATCTAGCTTAAATATAACCATAGAAGCGTGTGACCTTGAAAAAGACCCCTTTGAGGTCTTATAGGATTTAATAATGACCGATCTTACCCCCAAAGACATTGCGGCCCTGGTAAATCTTCAAATGATCCATATTGAGACCGGAAAACTTGAATGGCTGTTGCAGGATGTGCCGGTCCGAATCAAACGCCTGGATCAGCGATTCGAAGAATTTAGCCGCAATGTTGAGAATGATGAGAAAGCTATCAGTGAGCTTAATAAAAAATACCGTACCTATGAATCCGACATTCAATTAAATCTCGGTAAGATCGCAAAAAGTCAGGAAAAATTACGAGCGGTAAAAACCAACAAAGAATACCAGTCATCTCTAAAGGAAATTGAAGATATAAAGGCCATAAACTCGAAAATCGAAGACGAGATGCTGGAGTTTCTGGAGCAAATTGAGTCCGCCGAACAGGCTCTAAATGAACGCAGGCAGCAATATGCCACAATAGTTGAAGAGACCAATCAGGAAAAGGCTTCCATCAATCAGGCAGCCGAGCAGGGTAAAAAAAAGCTCCTGGAGCTGGAATCAGACCGAGATGTTGTCGCAGCAGAGCTTGATGTCAAATTGATTGGTATTTTTAGACGCCAAATGATGAAACAGGGCGATGGTGTGGCCATTGTAGAGGTTAAAGATGCCGTCTGCCAGGGCTGCAACATGAATATTCCGCCTCAGATGTACAATGAACTCCAGCGGGGCAACAGCTTGAAATATTGTCCCAGCTGTGAGAGAATGATTTACTGGCAAGACCGAGATAAACGGTCGGAGTAATCCAGACGATCGCTGGACCCCTTATGGGTCCGGAGGAAAGTCCGAACACCGCAGGGCAGGGTGCTTCATAACGTGAAGTCGTGGCAACGCGAAGGAAAGTGCAACAGAAAGTATACCGCCCGGCACCCAAACAATTGTTTGGGTACCAGGTAAGGGTGAAACGGTGTGGTAAGAGCGCACCAGTTCCCCGGGTGACCGGGGAAGCTAGGCAAACCCCACCCGGTGCAAGACCAAATAGAGGAGCGATCGAGGGTTGCCCGCCCGAGCTCCCGGGTAGGTCGCAAGAGGTGTCGGGCAACCGGCATCCTTAGATGAATGATCGTTACCCGGTTCAGGGTAACCTGAGCCGGGAACAGGATTCGGCTTATGGGTTGCTCCGGCCGTTTACTGGGCTGCTGGTCGAAAAGGGCATAAGGTACAGGGCGTAAAGGAAAGAGGTATAGGGTGTAGGGTAAAAGGCAAAGGGCGCAGGGCAG
>JAIVWA010000362.1:3478-5176 GCA_049190255.1 Gammaproteobacteria bacterium
CATACACGCAATATACTACGCGTTTCGTAGTATGGCAAGTGGAATTTTCAGGGTCAATTAATCTCCCCCCAAAACACGACCGAAACAATTGACGATTGACGAATGACTATTGACGAATTATGGAAGTCGCTTCGCTCCGTCGTTAAACAATTTATTAAAATCGATAGAATTCCTTAATTCGACATTCGTCATTCGTAATTCTTCAATCCGTAAAAGCCCGCAACCCGTAACTCGCAACCCGTAACCCGTAACCCGCAACCCGTAACCCGTAACCCGCAACCCGTAACCCGTAACAGTGACCAGTATGAATGCTTTTGACAATAAAGTACGCATTTTTTCCCACGATTACTTGAAGTGTTGTCTCTATATAGCCGGTATGGATGACCCTAAAAATGGATTCACCAAAAAGCTATATTCAAAGCTGATTTCCACTTCCATGCTGCTTGAGGATTTTCTGGACTTTCACGGTGCTAAAAATAACAAAAACTGGTATTTTTACCGGGAACTGTCGGCAGCCATACGGCACCTGAGTCTTGGGGCTAACTTCCAAAAACATTTATCCAATCGTCTGTTGTTTTATGACCTGTCTGATTACAAAGATTTTCAAAAAGATGGAGAAGTAACCCTTGATTTTTTAACCCAGGCACTGATGAAAATGGCGCCTATTATTCTGGAAGAGGCTCGACTTCATGACATTCGGATTCCGGATGATCAATTCAGCAATGATGATTTTCCGAAAATCACTACCAACGACCTTCTTCGCTATGATATTGATGATCAGGACAAAGATTTGCAGAAAAAGAACATCGTAAAAATTGCCAGTGAGTTTCTCAAGATTACCAAGGATTTTGATCAGCTTAAATTTTATGAACCATACGAATATGAGGAAATGCTTGCTATCGTTCCTGATAAGGTCAATGAAGTTGAGATTCGGCGCTATGAGATGTTGTTGCACAGCCTCCAGTCTTCCTTTGACACCTATGTCATCCACGGCGGTTTTCGTTACGGCAATCGTAAGCTGAAACAACTGCGGGGATCTTTTTCCGTGGTATTTCATTTACTCCAAATGGTAGGGCGATTGCTTCATTTTTATGAGCGTCATCTACATGAAGCGGGCTATAAAAATACCTACAAAGTCGTCCAGGACAGGCTGTCGTCCCTGGTTAATCCGGGCACCCTGCTGGATCGGACCATTAATTATGGTCTTTTTTATGCCTGTCATTTTTTAACCAACGGACAGGAACTGGCACGTGAAATTCTCAATGAGAACATTGAGCGGTCTAAAATCAAGGTCGGTGTTCCGCAAAAACTCGGCTTCCACGCCCGGCCCAGCCTTCTGGTTGCCAAAATCGTACAATACTATGGCGGTCAGGTGGAACTGTGCATCGGTGATGACCGATTTGATGCCAGCAGCGTTTTGGATATTCAGTGGGCCGGAGGGAAAATACAAAAGGAGAGTCTCAAAGAAGTCGTATTCGAGGGCTATGCCCGAACCCTGAAAGATATTGAAACGTTGGCAAGCGTTAATTACGGCGAAGATACGATCGGTAAAGGGGTGCCGCTGCCTGCCGAGCTTAAGTATTTAATGTAACGGGCTCCTCTCACAAATGTGTGCACGAAAATTGCCATGTAAATTATCGAGCAGAAAGCTTCGATTTGAAAATGCCTAAAATGCCTAAAGTGCCTAAAATGCCTAAA
>JAIVWA010000363.1:0-5170 GCA_049190255.1 Gammaproteobacteria bacterium
ATTCAAGGATTAGATCGACAGAATACCTTCAATTCCTAAATTCCTAAATTCGCAATCCCTTAATTGGCTGTTAATACTCCCTTGGCGTTTTATCCAGCTGTTCGAGGGTAAAAACGGGACCATCCTTGCAAACGAATTCCCGACCGATATTGCATCGACCGCACATGCCGATACCGCACTTCATGCGGTTTTCGAGAGACATTATAATCTTATCATGGGAGTAGCCGAGTTTGTCCAGAACAGGCTGGGTAAATTTTATCATGATGGGTGGTCCACAAATGATGGCGTAGGTATCGTCGCCTGCAGGGGGGGCTTTTTGTTCGGTGATGGTGGGTACAAAGCCGGTGTTGTATTTCCAGTTCGGATCGTCGGTTCCATCCACCGTGATGTGCATGTTAATATCATCACGCTTTTCCCATTCAGCCAACTCATCCCAGTAAAGGAGCATGCCGGGCGTGCGGGCGCCGTAAATGACATGAATGTCCTTAAATCTCGATCGATTAGCCGGATCGAGCATATAGATAATTGAAGATCGAAGGGTGGTGAAGGCAAATCCACCGCCGATGATTACGACATTTTTGCCCTCCAGTTGTTCCCACGGGTACCAGTTTCCCATAGGGCCGCGAATTCCCATAATATCACCGACATTCATGGAGTGCAGCCAGGAAGATACCAGTCCCACCTTATTGACGGTAAACATGACAAATCCCTTTTCGGTGGGGGATGACGCGATTCCGATAGGAATTTCACCTTTACCGGTTACGGAAAGTTCGGCGAATTGACCGGCATTATAATCAAATTTATTTTCATCCTCTGAATTCAGAAAAACGAACCTGAATGTTTTTAAATTCTTATCTTCGGTCTCGATACTGATATCATCGATGCGTACCGGATAAGGTAAATATGGATTTTGCACTGTAACCCCCCCCTTTTGAAATGTCGAATGACGAATGTCAAATGAAGAATTAAGGAATACTATCTATTTTATATATTTTCGACATGTTATGCACAGTTAACTTTTATCAATTATAACTTTCAAGGATATTATATCGATTGGTAAAGTAATTATTATTGATGGAGCGAAGCGACTCCACAATTCGACATTCGACATTCGACATTCGTCATTCCAAAGTCATTCGTCATTCCCTTACGCTGCACAGGTGTCTTTTTCTGAACCGTAGGTATTCATCAATTCGCAGACACGGCGGATATCAATATTGACGGGACAGGATCGAACGCAGCGCCCGCATCCGACACATTGAATCCCCACATCATACTTGTCCACATAATATTTCAGTTTGTGCATGAAGCGCTGCCGCACCCGGTGCAATTGGGTCCCCCGGGGATTATGCCCCGTGCCGTGCACGGTAAACAGCGGGAACATACAGCTGTCCCAGTTGCGCATCCGCACACCCGACTTGCCGTGGTTTTCATCCTGGATATCGAAACACCAGCAGGTCGGACACACAAACGTGCAGGTTCCGCAGTTGATACAGGAAAATGAGACGTCTTCCCAGAAGGGTGCCTTGTAAAGTTCGACCGTATCGATTTCCTGCAACCTGTCGGTGTTCACAAAAGCGCTAATTTTGGCTTCAGCCGCCTGTTTGCCTGTTTCTATCTTTTTGCCGGCTTCAGCTTCATCTGCAGCTGTATCCCAGCCGGCAGCCTTTATTAATTTCTCACCTTTTTCGGTGAGAACTTTGGCCAGGAAGTGATTATCGGCGTCCACCAGCAGGATATCCAGGCCCTCTTCATGATAGGGCCCGCAACCGGCGGTGGTGCAGAAGCAGCTGCTGCACGGTGAATCGCAGGCCAGGCCTACCAGGGTGGTGGATTCATAGGCTCTGATCCAATAGGGGTCCTTGTATTCGGGTGTGTCAAAATTGAGCCTGACCAAAAGAAACGCTTTGGCATCACAGGGCCGGACCCCGATGACAGCCTGCGGTGAATAGCTGTTATCGACTTCTTTCATGATATGATGATCTTCGGCGGATTCATCCAGGGAGTATTCAAACATTATTTCTGACTGGGGGTAGATAATCGCTTTGGGTGACAGACGGGTATTCAAATAATTCAGATCCGGCGCTTCGTCCTTGGTCAGCTCTTTAAAATTATGAAATTCCTCTTCTTTCACCGGGCCGAACAGGCGGTAGGATTCGGCGAGTCGATCAAGTCCATCTGCCCAGTTGTCTTTAGCAATTTGTATGACCTTCATAGCATTTGCCTTTGTTATCGTATTTAGTATTTAGTGTTTTGTGTTTAGTATGGAGGCCAAACACCAAACACCAAAAACCAAACACCAATCATTTAATAAAATCATCCGGATCCCCGGGTTTGTATGTATCCAGCGGCGGACGCACATCCAACGACATGCCGGCCTCCCATTCAAACAGGTCGAAACAGTCTTTTTCCAGCTTTCTGGTTAACAGCCGCATGTTGATACCCACCGGGCAGGCCCGCTCGCAGGCCCCGCAGTCCGTGCATCTTCCGGCACAATGAAAGGCCCTTAAAAAATGAAATGTTTCTACATCAGTTTGATCCTGGCTTTTGCCCATCCACTGGGGTTTGGCTTCGTCCGTAAAGCAAGTCGGGCAATAACACAGCGGGCATGCATTGCGGCAGGCATAGCAGCGGATGCAGGTTGAAAAAAGGTCCTCAAAATATTTATCTTTTTCCGCCGGCGACAGGGCTTCTATTTCACGAATGTCTGCGTAGCGGTCGATATCCTTTTGTTCTTCAACTGTTTCGGCAATCAATTCATCGTATTCAACCGGATTGCGATGAATGCAAAGGGCGCAGTTTTGCTGCAGCACATCTTTTTTGTTTAAAACCTTTTCAAAACCGTCACCTTTAACCGTTACATTGTTTTCATCTTCGGTGACTTCAGTGATCTCACCTTCAAACATGGCGGTGATTTTACGCTTGTCGATCATCCCCTTGCAGGGTACGCCGATAATGACCAGTTGTTCTCTTTTTATCTTGTTTTCAACGATGTGGGTAACAATATTTCTGGCATCGCATCCCTTGGCAATAATGCCGATGTTTTCTTTGCGGTCGGTCAGGTAGTTTGCCAGATTAATACCGCAGTTGCTGTCCCAGACCAGATTTTGGACATCCTCCGCCGTCCTGGCAAAATAAGGCTCGTTCATCAGGGGAATGGTCCCTTTACGAAAGCCGATCACCATATCCACTTTGCACTCTTTTAAGAGCCTTGCGGAAACTTCCTGTATTTTTTGGATATAACTTGTCATCTTAAGCAACCTTGGCTTTGGTTTTTACAAACGTTTGATTCGGTCCGAGGGCCTTAATGGCATCGGTAACCTCTTTGACAACAGTTACAAATTTGGTGGATTCAGCCGATGAGACCCAGGAAAATTGGATTCGACCGGGCTCGACTCCCATGAGTTCCATCAAATTTTGAAACAAGGCGAATTTGCGACGGGCATAGTAATTACCTTCCAGGTAATGGCATTCTCCGGGGTGTCACCCGGATACCCAGACGCCGTCAGCACCTTCCCGCAGGGCCGCCAGAAAGAATTTAGGATCCATCCGTCCGGTGCACGGAATCCGGATGACCCGGATATTGGCCGGGTATTCCATCCGGCCCACTCCGGCAAGATCGGCGGCACCATAACTGCACCAGTTACACAAAAAAGCCGCAATTTTCGGTTCCCAATCAGACATAAAAAATATCTCCCGTTTATAAGTTTATTAGTTGATTGGTTTATTAAGTAAGATGGAATACTTTCTAATCAATATGAGAGATCCTTTAACCAGTAAACTCATCAACTATTCAGCCATTCAACCAAATTACACCGCTTCACGCAACGAAAAAATCTGTGAAAAGATCTGATCATTGTCAAAGCCTTTCAGATGAATAGCGCCCGAGCGGCAGGATGCCACGCATAAGCCGCAACCCTTGCACAGGACCGGATTGATCTGGGCTTTTCCGGTCCAGGGACCCTCCTCCGTAAAGGAGGGGGCCGAATAGGGGCAAACCGACACACAAACGCCGCATTGACTGCACATGGCCGGATCTGTTTCGGCGATGTTTCCGCTGGTATGAATCGTTTTCTGGGCCAAAAGGGTGATGGCGCGTGAGGCGGCCGCTCGACCCTGGGCAATGGATTCATCAATGGGTTTCGGATAATGGGCTAACCCGCAGAGAAAAACACCGTCGGTCGCAAATTCAACCGGCCCGAGCTTGGCATGGCGTTCCACAAAGAAGCCGTCGTCATTCAGGGCTACTTTGAAAAAATTGGCCAATTGCTCATCCTTGTAAGGGACAACGGCCGTGGCAAGGGTGAGCAGATCGGTTTCAATCTCCAGCGGCCGGCCGAGGATGGGATCCATGGTCTTTACCAGAAGTCGGCCGTCTTTTAAAATCACTTCCGGTTTGGCCTCGAGGCTGAATCTGATAAAGATGACGCCGGCCTCCCGGGCCTCTTTGTAAATGTATTCCCGTTCGCTGTAGGTTCGAATGTCCCGGTAGAGAACAAACACGTTCATGGCGGGGTTCAGCTTTTTTAGCTGCAGGGCGTTATCAATCGCGTGCGTGCAGCAAACCCTTGAACAATACGGGCGTTCGGGTTCCCGTGAGCCGACACATTGGATGAAAACCGCCGTGTTGATCTTTTTCAAGCCGGGGTCCTTATCGATAAATTTTCTGTCAAGCTCCAGGCTGATCAGGATGCGTGGATCCTCGCCGTAGCTGTATTCGGCCGGCTTCAAAGGCGACGCCCCGGTGGCTATAACAGCTACCCCGTGTTCAAGGCTCTCCTCTGTGCCGTTGGATGACAGGGTGGCCTCGAAATTGCCGACAAAACCGTCGACATTGGATAAGGCCGTGTCCACATGGATATGGATGTTTTTATTGCTTTGTACTTCTTTGATCAGGCCGGACAGTTTTTTCTGAATATCTTCACCGGTCACGGTTTGATAGAGATTGAGGGCCTGTCCGCCGAGCTGGGCGCTGCGTTCGATGATATGGGTTTCATAGCCTTGATTCGCCAGGCTTTTAGCCGCGGCCATGCCGGAGATGCCGCCGCCGATAACCATTGCCGTTTGATTGACCTCCAGCTCGGATTCCTTGAGCGGTTCCATCAGGGTAACCTTTGAGACGGCCATGCGCACCAGATCTCTGGCTTTTTTAGTGGCCAACTCCGGGTTG
>JAIVWA010000364.1:0-3827 GCA_049190255.1 Gammaproteobacteria bacterium
TACCTTCACAGGTCCCCACAGACTGCTGAATCCTGTCTACGATGTCCCCTTCATGGTTTGATTGAAAAATTTCGAGTGCCAGGCCCAGTTTTTCAGCCAGTGCCAGAAGCTGCGCATTAATCTCATCAAGACTTTGATGTCCGTAAATCTCAGGCTCCCTTTGGCCGAGCATGTTCAAATTGGGTCCATGAATGACCAGGATTCTTTTCTGAGGCAATTTGTCCGGCATTGTTTTTACTCCTTCCCCGTTCTCAATATTGTTTCAGCCAACAGATAATACAAATATCGTTGATTGGTTGATTAGTTGATTGGTTAAGTGGTTGTAAATATGGATTTATCCCATATTTGCAAAATAATTGGACGCTTCATGTTTCAACAATGGTAACATTCTGAAATTATGACTATAATTTACCTAATCCGGATCCGCCGAAGGCGGAGAACCAAAAAGGATAAGTTAATCACGAAAGGACGAAAACACGAAAAGGAGACGAGATAAATTTCGTGCTTTTCCGCCAGAGGCGGATGTTTTCGTGATAAAATCCGCCTCAGGCGGATCATAAAATGTCGTAGATCCGCCTTGTATGGGCAAAGAATTCACTACTAAGACTCTAATCAACTAATCAACTTAATCAACCAAATCACCCTGCTCCAATCTGGCATTAATTTCCTTCATTACATTCATAAATGCAAGACGCTTTTCCCTGGCATAGGGGTTATAACGATGCATATCCACGAACAGCTGCCAGGTGTCCCGTTCGACAACTTCCAGAATGTGCAGCAACCGTTTATACCCTTCCGTATCGATATCCAGTGGTACAGCCCTGCATTCCGATAATGTTCTTCCGATCAAATGGGTCAGCGACAAACTGGTGGCGATCTGTTCGTCATGCTCCCGGGCGGTTGCTTCAATAACAATCAGCCCTTTTGAAGCTAGATAGGTCTTGATTCTGTTATACTGTTTTTCAGGCACTCTCACCCTGCACAAACAAATTTTCCTATCCTGGAGCGAATCAGCTGCACTGTCCGGGCCGAACATGGGATGCGTTGCCAAAATGGATACTGAGTCCGGTAAGTTTTCTGTCATCCATTTAACGGGATATTCTTTCACCGAGCAAACATCGATAACCAGGGTGTCTGGTTTAAGCAGTGGTGCCATGGATTTTAAATTTTCTCTAAACGTTGAAATCGGAACACAAGGTATGACAATATCCTGTTTGCAAACCGTCTCAAGGGATGCCGCACGGGCGCCGGTCCGAGCAATTTCCGATGATTTACCGGATCGGCTGTAGACAACCACTTCCAGATCCTGTGAAAGATAATGCGACACCAATTTCCCGAATCGACCCAATCCAATAATTCCAATCATAAAGCCTCGGCAATTTTTTCAAAACCGCTCACAAGGTTGGCCTCGGAGACGGCATAGGATATTCTGATGTGGCCCGGCACGCCGAACGCTTCGCCCGGCACAACGGCCACGCCATAATTCTCAAGTAGATGTGCGGCAAGATCCATAGCCGTCATCCCGTTTTTTAGACAATGCGAAACGTCGGGGAAAAGATAAAATGCACCTTGGGGTTTTATACAGCTAAACAGCCTGGTCGCCTGGTTGTAAGCATAATCCCTTTTTTTCTCAAGATCATTGCGCCATCCGGCAAGGATGTTTTCATCTATCCTGAGCGCAGCAAGGGCCCCATGTTGGGCAAAGGTACAGACATTGCCGGTCAAATGACTTTGCAGTCGATCGACAGCCGTAACGATTTCATGCGCAGCCGCCAGGTAACCAATTCTAAACCCCGTCATGCCGAAGGCTTTCGAAAAACTCCGAATTACAATCAGCTGATCACGAATCTCTTTAAAATTAAAAATGCTCCCAGCTTCAAGCCCGTCATAAACAAATAACCCATAAGCTTCATCTGCAATGATAAATAAGTTATGCTCAAGCGCCAGGCGGACAATTTTTTCGAGCTCCTTTGACGGATAAACCGCTCCGGTGGGATTATTGGGTGAATTGATAAGAATGGCCCGTGTTTTCCGGGTGATGGCCGACTCAATGATTTCGGATGTCAGCTGGTGATTGCGGGTGTCCACAAACACCGGTTTTCCTCCGGCGATATTGACCTGTTGCGGAATACTCACCCAGTAGGGCCGGGGAATAATAACTTCGTCGAATGGATTGCAAATGACCTGGAATATTGAGAACAGGCACTGTTTTGACCCGTTGGAAATAATAATGTTATTCTCATCATACCCCTCAAACTGCCGTGCCAGACCGGATTTTAATTCATGGAGACCGGATACCGTGCCGTATCTGGTCATACCTTCATCCAGCGCCCGTTTGGTGGATTCAATCACCTCGGCCGGGGTGCTTAATTGCGGCTCTCCCACCGCCAGGTCAATAACCTGCCGGCCCTGTTGACGGAGCTGCTGCAGCAGTCGCGTAAACTGCACCGTCTGTGATTCTGCAACACGATTTATGCGATCGGACAATTTCATTATTAATACTTTTGTTTCGATGGTTTAGATCGTTTAGTTGGTTTTGATCGTTCCTATGAAATTCGAATCGTATTTTTTATGGGACAAATTAGGGTCGTTAGGATCATTCAATAAAAATTTCAAATGGATAGGATTCCTTAATTCGTCATTCGTCAATCGACATTAGTCATTCTCTTCTGCTGAAGCACCATATCCCCTATGACCAGGGCGGCCATGCTTTCGACAATTGGTACGGCCCGGGGAACCACACAGGGGTCATGGCGGCCTTTGGCTTCCAGCGTCATCTCATGGCCGTCAAAATCAGCCGTTTTTTGAGCCTTTCCAATGGTCGCCGGTGGTTTAAAGGCCACCTTGAAAATGATCGGCTCGCCATTGGAAATTCCGCCCTGAACCCCGCCACTGTGATTGGTAATGGTTCCTAATCGGTTTTCTTTTTTTACAAAGGGATCGTTGTGCTGCGAGCCGGTCATGCGGGTACCCGCAAATCCTGAACCGATTTCAAAACCTTTGGTGGCTGGAATCGACATCATGGCCTGGGCCAGCCGAGCCTCCATTTTGTCAAACACCGGCTCACCCAGGCCGGCAGGAACATTACGGCAGACACAAGAAATAATTCCACCCAGGGAATCCTTCCCTTCTTTGGCTTTCATGATTGCCCGCACCATATGCTCGGCAGCATCAGAGGACGGACAGCGCACCGGTGTTTCATCAACCTTCGCACGGGTGATGTGATTTTCGTCTATGTCGCCGGCCGTGATCGTGCTCACCGAACTCACCCAGGCCACTATTTCTATTCCATAATCTTCGTGCAGGAATTTTTCAGCAATTGCACCCGCAGCCACCCTGCCGATGGTTTCCCTGGCACTCGATCGACCCCCTCCGCTGGAGGTCCGGATGCCGTATTTTTTCTGGTAGGTATAGTCGGCATGGGACGGACGCGGAACCGACATCATTTGCGCATAATCGCCAGGTCTCTGATCTTTGTTGGCCACGCACATGGCAATGGGTGTTCCCAAAACCCGGCCGTTTTCAACGCCGGATAAAATGGTAACCCTGTCGGCCTCTTCCCTGTCGGTGGTCAACCGGGTCTGACCGGGTCGGCGACGATCAAGCTGGGGCTGGATGTCTTTTTCGCTGAGCGTTAAACCAGGAGGACAGCCATCCACGATGGCACCGACCCCTTTACCGTGAGACTCACCGAACGTTGTTACCCTGAATAAGGTTCCAAAGGTACTGGACATAGGTTGGCTCTCCCTACCATGAAGGTGTTTATGAGCATCTTGGCTTTAAAAGATGTTCGATGTTCACGTTTTAGAGTCTTAGTTGTGAATTCT
>JAIVWA010000364.1:3835-5163 GCA_049190255.1 Gammaproteobacteria bacterium
GAGCGGGCGTTCAACTTTTTTTGTTTGGGTCATTTGAATTTTGGTGATTCGAATTTGTTTCGGATTTCGTATTTCGAGTTTCGGATTTCCGGTTTATCCGGGTTAGGGTCTATCTCCATAAGCTTTTCAATGATAATATCCGTGATCATACGGATATCACGATCATCGGTATCCACAAAAAAATCCATCGCGGTTTTGTACAAGGGTTCCCGTGCGGACAGCGTTTCTTCAATTTCTGAAATACTGCCATTAAATGTCAGGGCCGGTCGAAAATCCTGGGTATCTTTATCCTGCAGCATTCTGGTTTTAATGGTTTCCGGCGTTGCCTTCAGCCAGATGATTCTGCCGCTTTTCTGCATGAGCATCACATTGTCCTCATTGAGCACAACACCGCCGCCCGTGGCCACAACCTGTTCGTCTGAGGTGCATACTTTCTTTAAAATTGTATGCTCCATTTCTCGAAATCCTTCCCAGCCGTAGGCACCGACAATTTCCTTGATACTCATTTTTTGTTTGATTACCAGCAATGAATCCGTATCAATAAATGGCCAGCCAAGTTTTTCAGAAAGAGATCTACCCACAGAGGATTTACCTGTGCACCGGAATCCGATTAGAAAAAGGTTGCTGGGGTTCAAAGGTTCAGGGTTCAACGTTCAGGGTTGCCTTTCATTTGAAGGTTCATAGTGTTGCGTCCCATAGATAAAATAAAAAAATAGTAATGGATGTCCAAGTTTGGAATTTGAGTCATTGTATTTTGAGATTTGTTTGTAATTTGAGTTTTGTTATTTGGGATTTAACCGGAACGGTTAACGATACATCCCCTCAAATACTTCCCAAAAATTCGGAAATGATTTATCCACACAGGTTTCATCCCGGATTACTGTTCCTGGTGTTGCCAGCCCTGCTACCGCAAAGCTCATGGCAATCCGATGATCACCATAGGTTTCAATTTCAGCTCCCCGGGATTTGCCGCCGGTGACAATCAATTCGTCATCGTTGCAGCGGGCGGCAATTCCCATTTTGACAAGTTCGTTAACGACCGACGTTAAACGATCACTTTCTTTAGTCTTCAGATGAGAAACATTTTTGATCACAGTGGTCCCTTCGGCAAAAGCGGCAACCACCGCCAGCGTGGGAACCATGTCCGGCATGTCACCCATATCGATTTCTACGGCACGCAGGTTTCGGCCGGAAATGGTAATGCCATCTGTATCCTTTTGGCATAAACAACCCATGGACTCCAGGATTTTTGAAAATTTTACATCACCCTGGCAAGAATCTTCAACGATGCCTTTAACCTTAACTTCCGTTCCGCAGATAGCGGCCGC
>JAIVWA010000365.1:0-5161 GCA_049190255.1 Gammaproteobacteria bacterium
GTTGGGGTCGTTGAATCTGATCTTCTCAACTTCTAATTATCTGATCCTCCAACCAACAAAACCATCTCAACGAACTAAACCATAATAACGATCATAACGATCTCAACCATCTTAACCATCCTAACCATCAAACCCTTCTCACATGTACATGCCGCCTGATACGTGTAACACCTGCCCCGTAATATAAGCCGCCTGATCCGACGCCAAAAACACAACCGCCGCCGCTATGTCCTCCGATGTACCGGCCCGGCCCAGCGGAATCTGGCTCAGCATGGCATCCTTGGCTTTGTCCGGCAGATCGGCCGTCATATCGGTTTCGATAAAACCCGGCGCCACCACGTTGGCCGTGATGCCGCGCGACGCCAGTTCTCTGGCAACACCTTTGGTAAGCCCGATAATACCGGCCTTGGAGGCGACATAATTGGCCTGGCCCGGATTTCCGCTCACCCCCACCACCGACGACACATTGATGATGCGGCCGTAGCGTTGTTTCATCATCGGCTTGGTAACGGCTTTGGTGCAGAAAAAAGCCCCTTTTAAATTGACATTGAGAACCGCTTCCCAATCGGCTTCCTTCATGCGAACAATCAGGCCGTCCCGGGTAATACCGGCATTGTTGACCAGAACATCAACCCGTCCGGTTTCATCCAGGGCACGTGCAACAAAATCCATGACCTCTTTTTCAGAAGCAACATTTACCTGTATGCCGGTGGCGGTACCACCGGCTTCGGCCACCAGCTTTTCGGTCTGAGCGGCGGCCTCACCGGCTGATGAATAGTTAAAATAAATGTGGTTGCCGGACCGGGCAAACGCCAGGCAAATGCCCCGGCCAATCCCCCGGGAACCACCGGTAACCAGAATCGTTCGTTTGTCCCCATCCGTCATGCTTACCTCTCAAATACGATGTCGGCCAGCTGATCCATGTCGGTTATAATATTCCGGCAGCTGGCGGTCAGCTCGGTGTAGGCAATTTTCTGCATAAAATCGTTGGTCATATTCAGATCACAGGCCCCACAGCCCATCACGATTTTCAAGATGCCCTGGGAGACCATCTGGGCGGCTTCATTGGCAAAAAGCCGGGAAATTAATTTAATTTTCTCCGCGGCGGCACCGCCGCCTTGAACCGCATCAAAGGCCCTGCGGGCCAGGCTGGCCCCCACCTCGACATGGGCCATCATATCGGCCAGGGCGAACATGACATACTGCTGCCGGGTCAATCGCTGGTCGTGGGCCAGGTTGACCGCCTGGTTCAGCGCGTCGGCGGCCAGCCCGTATATCCGGCATCCGAGATCATCCGCCTCACCGTCCAGCCGCATCATCTCATCCCTGATGGACTGGTAAAACTCGCCCTTGGATTTGCGGGTTTTCTTCCAGCGAAACATGCTGATAATATTCTGCTGAATCTCGCTGGTCCCTTCGTATATACAGGTAATTCGAACGTCCCGTTTAATTTTTTCTACTTCATACTCGGCAATGTAGCCGTAACCGCCCAGGGCCTGGATGGCATCTTCGGCTGCTTTGTTGGCGGATTCCGTGGTGAACAGCTTGGCAATCGAACCTTCCACTTCAAGATCTTTTTCCCCGGAATCCAGTCTTTCAGCGGTCTCCTCAATGAAAGCCTCCGCTGCGGCCAGCCGGACGACATGAGGGATGATCAGTTTGTGGGTGTACCCCTGCTTTTCCGACAACGGGGCCTTGAACTGAATGCGTTCCTTGGCATAATTAATGGCAATTTCCACGGCCGCTTCCCCGCTGCCCAGGGCCATGGCGGCAACTATCAGTCGCGTATACCCGAAGACTTTACTGGCATGTTTGAATCCCTGGCCGGCAACGCCGCCGATCAGATTTTCCACCGGCACGAAGGCATCGGAAAAGGTCAGCGGTGAGGTATTCGAAGCTCTTATCCCGTGCTTTTTTTCCCCTTTTCCCGGAGTGTAGCCCTCAGTGCCTTTTTCCATGATAAAAAAAGTGGCCCCTTCGGGTGTAGTGGCCAGAACGGTGATAAAATCCGCGTACAGGCCGGTGGAAATGAACTGCTTGCTGCCGTTTATTTTGTATCCGATGATGTCACCGGCATCATTGGTCACCGGATCGGCCTTGGTCTTGATGGCAACCACATTGCTGCCGGCATCCGGCTCGGTGACCGCATAGGCAACCAGGGACTTGCCGGTTGCAATGGCACCGAGCCATTTCTGCTTCTGCTCTTCGGTGCCTGCGACGACGATCGGATCGGCACCCAGCTGAATGGCAAAAAAAGCGGTGGTGATACCCAGGCAAATTTTGGCCATCTCCCGGATCACCGCACAGCTGTCCCGTGTGCCGCCCCCCATCCCGCCGTAAGCCTCCGGCAGCATCAACAATTGCAGCCCGATCTCAGGACCCAGCATTTCGCGGATGGTTTCTTCCGGGAATATCTCCTCACGGTCGTATTGCAGTATTTTCTCCTTGGTCAAAAGCCGCTTTCTCAGCTGGGCAATGGTATCCAGAACCATTTGCCGGGACTCTTGATCCAATCCCTGGAGTTGGGTTTCTTCAGAAGCCATCGATTTAATTCCTTAATTTTCATGCAAAATTCAGGTCATATCAGGCCACAGCAATACACGACCTGAATTTTGCACACAACAGCTTTAACAAAACTTTTTTGTAAACCTATCTATAATCTGGTGGATTGGGTTAGGATGACATAAAAGCAACCCCCATCACCGGCAGGGGGTTGTTACAGATCCGGTATGGTTGACAAAATTTGGCGTTAATCCTCATCTTTTGAAATAACGGTACGGCCTTTGTAAGAACCGCAGCTGGGACAGGCATGATGCGGCAGGGTTGCCTCACCGCAATCAGGACAAGTTGATAAGTTCGGGGCCGTTGTTTTTTGGTGTGTTCGTCGCATGTCGCGTTTTGACTTAGAAGTCTTGCGCTTCGGCACTGCCATGAGTAATCTCCTAACTATCTAATATTTCTATAAATTTATAAAAATTAGTACTCTATTTCAAGGGTGCGGTTCTAGTAATTCAAATTCAGACGAATGTCAAGGATTTTCAAACCAACCATCCATTTTGTTTTCTTGTACTGGGATCGCTTCTGTGTTATTGAAGTTACCCTGCGGCCAATAGCTTTATAATATAACCGTTTAATATTATTTGTCAAATCTATTTTGCCGAGCTTAAATTGTGAATCGGGAAATGCCAATAAGTGCAGGATTTTTAAGGAAATACAAAGAAAGCGGATGGGACGCCGGCCAATTTGGCCGCTCCGGCGATTTACTAATTAATTACCTATTTTAAGACATTTGCAGTAAATGAATTTCTATCAAGGTGAACAATATGGAACAAATAATTACACGGTTTCCGCCGAGTCCCACCGGCTATCTTCACGTGGGAGGCGCCCGCACGGCAATATTCAACTGGTTATACGCCCGGCATATGAAAGGCAAATTTGTCCTGCGGATCGAGGATACGGATACCGAACGCTCCACCCAGGCCTCGGTGGATGCCATTTTTGAGGCCCTGCAGTGGCTTGGGATCGACTGGGACGAGGGGCCCTACTTCCAGACCCAGCGTTTCGATATCTACCGGGAATATATTCAAAAACTCATAGACTCCAACCAGGCCTATTATTGCACCTGTTCGCCCGAGCAAATTGACATCATGCGGCAAAAGGCCATGGCCGCCGGGGATAAACCGCGCTATGACGGCTCATGCCGTGAAAAAGGGCTGGATAAGTCGGATAAAGCCGTGGTGCGTTTCAAGGCCCCGCTCACCGGCACAACCGTGGTTGAAGATGTGATTAAAGGCCATATGGTATTCCAGAATGACGAGCTGGACGATTTTATCATTTGCCGCAGCGACGGCATACCGACGTATAATTTTGTCGTGGTGGTCGACGACATCACCATGAATATCAATACCGTTATTCGCGGTGACGACCACGTAATGAATACGCCCAAACAGATCCTGCTGTATAAGGCTCTGGGAAGTCCTTTGCCGACTTTTGGCCACGTGCCCATGGTGCTCGGCCATGATCGCGCCCGATTGAGCAAGCGCCACGGCGCGATGTCGGTCACCGCGTACCGGGACATGGGATTTCTGCCCGAAGCCCTGATAAACTACCTGGTTCGTCTCGGATGGTCCCACGGGGATCAGGAATTTTTCACCCGCGATGAACTGATCGAAGTTTTTAATATTGAAAACATCGGGCGCTCGGCCGGAATTTTTGATCTCGACAAGCTGCTGGCGATCAACGCCGAACACATCATGGCGGCGTCCCCCGGGGATCTGGTCGATCCGTTGAAACCGTTTCTAAAAAAGGCCGGCATTGAAGTCGAAGAGGATGATTATATTCTGCAGGTCATTGAAACCCTGCAGCCCCGCAGCAAAACCCTTGAAGACATGGCCGAGGCGGCCCTGTTTTATTATTTGAGCGATATCAGCTATGAAGAAAAAGCGGCCCGAAAATTCCTCAAACCGGCCGCTTTAGAGCCTGTGAAGATCCTGACTGAAAAACTCGCTGCCCTGGAAGATTACAGCCATTCGAATCTGGAAGAGGTATTTAAGGCGGTGATGGATGAAACCGGCCTGAAGCTGGGTAAAATAGCCCAGCCGGTGCGGGTGGCGCTGACCGGCCGAACCGCCAGCCCGGGTATTTTTGAAATTATAGCGATTCTGGGAAAAGACCGGGTAATCCCGCGGCTTAAAAAAGCGATACAATTTATAGCAGAAAGGGATGGTTGAAATGGTTTAGATCGTTATGTTCGTTTGGATCGTTTGGGTCGTGAAAACGATCCAAGCCATCTAGACCATCACAACGATCTCAACCATCTAAACGATCATAACCATCCTAACCTATTTGACTATTCAACCAATCAACTTAATCAACTAATTTCCTTGACTCACAGACATTTATTTTGTAATGAGAAGGTTTACACGACACTGGGGGATCGTCTAGCGGCAGGACGACGGGTTCTGGCCCCGTTAACTCAGGTTCGAATCCTGGTCCCCCAGCCATTTAAAAATTAAAAGGCTTACGTAACAATTTCGTAAGCCTTTTAATTTTTAAATGGTCTTGAGCCTGCCTGCGGTGAGCTTGTCGAATCCGTCGAAAGGACATTTCGACGCAAAGGGCTTACGAATGAAATCCGTAAACCCTTTTTTACATGAAAAAA
>JAIVWA010000366.1:0-5160 GCA_049190255.1 Gammaproteobacteria bacterium
CATATACAACATGCTGATATTATTTTATTTAGTTGTTTAGGGTGAGCTATTTAAATTCCAAGCTCCAATTACAAAACACTTTAATTCTAATTGGATAGAAGCCCCTGTGATATTACGGGGATGCGGCACCAAATATCCTTGACAGAAAAATCGAAGTCGATTATACGTATCCCCTTCGGCCTGCTCTTTTTTTATTCGTACCTTATATTACGGGCTCCGGTATCGAACCATCTTTCAGGCCGCCAGGGGTTTTAATGGGAAAGGGTTTGGGGAAAATATTAGAAAAAAATAAAGCGGCGATCGCCAAGAAGTGGTTTAATCTGGCCGCCCAAACCTATGCGCCTGATACCGCCGAGTTCCTTAAGAATAAAACGGATCCATTTGACAACCCGGTTGGCAACTCGATGCTAACCGGTCTTGACGGCATCCTCGATCAACTCATCCATACCATGGATCCCACGACCCTCAATTCATACCTGGATCCTATCATCAGAATCCGGGCCGTTCAAAACTTTACCCCCTCCCAAGCCATCGCCTTCATTCTCTCTTTAAAAAAGGTCCTTAGAGAATACCTTGCCAAAGACTTACAAGACCACCGCATGGCGGCAGAATTTATAGAATTTGAATCCAAAATTGACCAGCTTTGTTTAATAGCGTTTGATATATATATGCAGTGCCGGGAAAAGGTGTATCAAATCAGTGCCAATGAGACGCGCAACCGGACATTCAGAGCATTTGAAAGAGCCGGTCTGATTGCGGAGTCTCCGGACTGAGGACTGGGCTTCTTCAGAGACCGTGCTTTGAGGCAGTGGCGCCGGTTGGCGCAGTGAATGTGCCGATAAGCAAATAATATTAGGCACTAAGGGCCTAAATTCTCTATAAACTGATTGCGCTGGGCGTTGCCCCGATTGAAATTATTCATAACAACAAATTGGAAAAACGGGTAGAACACTAATTGAGGCTTCCGTCCGATATTGATGAGGTGAAGTCTCCAAGCGAGGTGCAGGTCAATGAATGCAAGGTACATGTTATCACTCATCGCTGTTATCGTGCTGTTTTTAATTGCCTGGGCCGGCACGGCGATAGGGCTGCAAGTTGTTTTCGGAATCATCATTCCCTATCTGGCATTGCTCACGTTCCTGGTGGGCTTTGTCTATAAAATCGTCGACTGGTCGCGTTCGGCGGTGCCCTTTCGCATCCCCACCACCGGTGGCCAGCAAAAATCGCTTCCCTGGATCAAACATTCCCAGCTGGACTGCCCCTTCACCAAATGGCAGGTGGTTGCGCGCATGGCACTGGAAATATTGACCTTCCGGTCCCTGTTCCGCAATACGCGCATGCGGTTGAAGGAAGGCTCACGAATTTCCTACCAGCTCGAAATCTTCTTGTGGGTGGGTGCGCTGGCCTTCCATTACGCCTTTCTGGCCGTTCTCATCAGGCATCTGCGGTTTTTTACCGAACCGGTGCCGTTTTTAATCACATTGGTGGAAAATGTGGACAGCTTTTTCAGGATTGAAGTTTTGTACCCGAATTTCTATTTTGGCTTACCGGGGGTATTTTTGTCGGGTCTTGTGCTGTTAGCTGCGGTGACCTACCTGGTTGCCAGGCGGCTGTTTATCCGCCCGGTTCGATACATTTCCCTGGCCAGCGACTATTTCCCGCTGTTTCTGATTTTTGGCATTGCGCTGACCGGGATACTCATGCGCTATTTTATTAAGGTTGATATCACCGCCGCCAAAGAACTTACCATGGGGTTGGTAACCTTTAGGCCGACCATTCCCGAGGGTGTCGGCACCGTTTTTTATGTCCATCTCTTTTTCGTCAGCGTTTTGCTGGCCTACTTTCCGTTCAGCAAATTAATGCACCTGGGTGGGATCTTTCTAAGCCCCACCCGCAACCTGACCACGGACACACGCGCCAAAAGGCATATTAATCCCTGGAACTATCCTGTTCCGGTTCATACCTACCAAGAATACGAAGATGAATTCAGAGAAAAAATGATTGAAGTCGGCCTGCCGGTTGATAAAATGCCGGCCCAAGCGCCGGCCGAAGCGCCCGCCGGGGAGCAAGTGGAAGCAGAAAAGCCCGCCGAAGAATAAGGAGAAAACTATGGCCGAAGAATTACCCAAACCTGAACAACTGATCCAGATCGATCACCGACCGCCCAATACGGATTGGATGGAAACCCCGACCCATATTCGCAAGGGTATGTACTGTTATGCCTCGAATCCGAAAAGTGTCAAATATCTTGATCTTCCCCATGCCCGGGGTTGGAATCCGGTGGAAGAGGACTGGAAGCTGCCTGAAAACTGGCAGGAAATCATCCACCAGGGCTTTAAAGAACGCCTCGAACGATTTCGATCGTTTAAGGTGTTTATGGATATTTGCGTAAGGTGCGGCGCCTGTGCTGACAAATGCCACTACTTTATCGGTACCGGCGACCCCAAAAACATGCCGGTGGTGAGAGCCGAGCTTTTGCGGTCCGTGTATCGCAATGATTTTACCCGGGTCGGCAAAATTCTGGGTAAGATCAACGGGGCCCGGCCCATGTCACTGGATGTTTTAAAAGAGTGGTGGTACTACCTGTTTCAATGTTCGGAATGCCGGCGCTGCTCGGTATTTTGCCCTTACGGGATCGATACGGCCGAGATTACCATCATGGGCCGCGAGCTTTTGAATTTGCTTGGTCTGAACATCGACTGGATTGCAACCCCGGTGGCCAATTGCTATCGCACCGGCAACCATCTGGGGATCCAGCCCCACGCTTTTAAAGACATGCTCGACTTTTTTGTAGATGACGTTGAGGAAATTACCGATGTGCGGATGGAGCCGCAATTCAATAAAAAGGGCGCCGATATTTTGTTCATTACCCCGTCCGGGGATGTGTTCGCCGACCCGGGCACTTACACCTGTGCGGGGTACATGATGCTGTTTCATTTTTTACAGGAAAAATACGGCCTTGACATCACCTGGAGCACCTATGCCTCCGAGGGCGGCAACTTTGGTTTTTTTACCTCCCATGAAACCATGAAGCGGCTCAATTCCAAAATGTATGCCGAGGCCAAACGGCTGGGCGTCAAATGGATTCTGGGGGGTGAGTGCGGTCACATGTGGCGGGTGATCAACCAGTACATGGATACCATGAACGGCCCGGCCGATTTTCTGGAAGAGCCGGTGAATCCCATCACGGGGACCAAATTCGAGAACGCCAAATCCACCAAAATGGTGCACATTACGGAGTTTACCGCCGATCTGATCAAGCACGGCAAACTCGATCTGGATCCCCGCCGCAACGATCACCTCAAGGTTACCTTTCATGACTCCTGCAACCCCGCCCGGGGCATGGGGCTGCTTGATGAGCCGCGCTATGTGATCGAAAATGTGTGCAACCACTTTTACGAAATGCCGGCCAACACCATTCGGGAGCAGACCTTCTGCTGCGGCAGCGGCGCGGGGCTAAACGCCGGGGAAGACATGGAACTGCGGTTGACCGGGGGGCTGCCCCGGGCCAACGCCGTCGATTATGTGCACAAAAAGCATGGGGTTAACATGCTGTCCTGTGTTTGCGCCATCGACCGGGCCGCTTTACCGGCCCTGATGGAGTACTGGGTTCCCGAAGTGGATGTCTGCGGCGTTCATGAACTGGTGGCCAATGCCTTGAATCTGGAAGGGCAAAATGACAGGACCACTGATTTGCGCGGTGAAGACATTCCCGGATTAGAGAGTGATTCGGAGGAAGAAACTGATGAAGGATAAAAAATATATTTTTGGCGGTGTAATCATTTTCATTCTAATCGCAACCTTTCCCTTCTGGTATAACCAGGGAAAAGCCGCTCCGCCGCCCGAACTCGAACTGACGGCCGCAGCCAAAGCGGCCAAGGTGTGTGTGCGCTCCACCGAGTATATGAAGGCTGAGCACATGCAGCTGCTGGATCTCTGGCGCGATTCGGTGGTACGGCGAGGTGATCGGACTTACGTAAATCCCAGCGGTAAGGAATTTAATATGAGTCTGTCCAACACCTGTCTGGATTGTCACTCAAACAAGGCGCAATTTTGCGACCGCTGTCATAATTATGCCTCGGTCGATCCCTATTGCTGGGATTGCCATATTGATAACCCGAAGGAGAACACGTGATGGATAGCAGCAGACGACACGTTTTGCAATTACTTGGACTTTCGTCTCTGGCGCTGACGGCCAGGCCCGTTTTAAATGCGTTCGCCAAGGAAGCAGAGCACGCTGAAGAACCCAAAGCGGTCATCAAACCCAATAAGAAGGCTTTGACGGCCAAACAATGGGCCATGGTCATTGATACGCGGAAATTTGAATCCGCTGATGATGTCGAACCCCTGGTCGAGGCTTGCGACACCATTCACAATGTCCCCCACTTGAAGAACAAGCGCCACGAAATTAAATGGATCTGGGAAACCCATTACCACAACGCGTTTCCCGGCAAGGCCGGCCAATTCTTGAGCGAGGCGGTCGAACACACGCCCTTTATCGTTATGTGCAACCACTGTGAAAATCCGCCCTGCGTGCGTGCCTGTCCGACCAAGGCCACGTTCAAGCGCGAATCCGACGGAATCGTTTTGATGGATTTTCATCGCTGCATCGGGTGCCGTTTTTGCATGGCGGCCTGCCCCTTTGGCGCCCGGAGTTTCAACTACCGGGATCCGCGCCCGTTTATCAAAGAGACCAATAAAGGATACCCCACCCGGTCGAAAGGTGTGGTTGAAAAGTGCAATTTCTGCGCAGAACGCCTGGCCGTGGGCCAACTGCCGGCCTGTGTGGAAGTCTCGGAAGGCAAGCTGACCTTCGGGGATTTGTATGATTCCCAATCCGAGGTCCGTGAACTGATCCGAACCCATTACACCATTCGGCGTAAACAGGTACTGGGCACAGAGCCTTCTGTATATTACATAGTGTGAGGTGAATATGCTTGAATTAGCGATTAAAGGTGGCAAAAAATACTATGGATGGATGACCTTTTTGATGGTCATCCTCGGCGTCGGTTTTCTCTTTTATCTGAGACAGCTCGATTTCGGTCTGGGTATCACCGGTTTGAGCCGGGATACCTCCTGGGGATTTTACATCGCCAATTTCACCTTTCTGGTCGGCGTGGCCGCCGGAGGGGTGATGGTGGTACTTCCTTACTATCTGCA
>JAIVWA010000367.1:0-5156 GCA_049190255.1 Gammaproteobacteria bacterium
GAGCAGCCATAATATAACTCCTAATTAACCGTTATGATCGTTTGTTCGTTTAGATGGTTATGTTCGTTATGTTGGTTTAGATGGTTAGATCGCTTAATTCGTTGAGTTGATTAAGTTGATTGAGTTTATTCAGTATGCTGAATTACTCCTATCAACCAATCAACCATTCAACTTAATCAACCATTTACCCGGCTATCAACTGGCACCGGAGGTACCTTTTATTCTGCTTTGTATAGCCGCAGGACGGTCTCGCCCTGGCCACGCGGGATGGCTTTTTGCAATTCAATTTTTAAGGAAATGTTCATAAAGACACTGACATCCTCTAAAACGGCCTGATACATGCGTTCGCGGCACAAAGCGACTTCTTCCATGGGCACACCGAATTGCTTGGCCCATGACGGCCAGGGATCCCGGGAGCATTTGATGAATACTTCGCCGGGATTTTCACCTTTTTCGGCAATGGCCCGGCCGCCATCGGTGTTCCAGAGCCCGGCAAGGGCTTTGCCCAGAATCATCATAAAGCCTTCTTCCCCCTTTAACCAGTTCATCCGGGGAAGGATGCTCTTGCCGATGTCCTTGCCGAAGACTTCGGCCGCCCGTAAGGCAACATCCTGCGGATTGGCATCGGGTCCGGCAAACTCCACGGCAACCTGTCGCCATCGGTAAAAGGTTTTTCCGATTTCATCCTGGGCGCTGTGCAACGCCCGATACAATTTGGTAATTTCTTTTTCAGCATCAACTGGCATGGTTAACCTCCTTGTTATATGCGCATCCCGATGCGGTAGCCGTCATGGACTGCACTGGAAAGGTTGCGAGGAATCAGGGCGTCACCGATGACAAACAGTTCGATCCCCTCGGATTGGACAACTTTTTTCAAACTCTCATTGGGTTCTCGCTGGGATACGACGATGGTGTCGCAGTTTACCGGCCAGCGATATCCATCAAAGGATTTGACAACGATACCCTCATCATTGATTTCCTCGATATCAACGTCATTATAGATGACAATTCCGTTTTGCCGCATATAGATCATATAGCGCCATTTAAAAGACGGATTAACGTCGAAGCCGGCGGTCCTGTCCTTGCCGACCAGGGTCACTTTTTTACCCTGTTTGGCCAGATGAAGGGCACAGCCGATACCCGGTTTGCGGTTGCCCCATACAATCACCTTTTCACCGACTTCGGCCTTGCCGGTCATCACATCCAGCAAATTCACCAGCTTGGCCGAATCACCACCGGCGCCCTCGATCTTCGAATAAACCGGACCGGTGGCCAGCACCACCGAGTCGGGCATTTCTTCTTCGATCAACTCGGCGGTGACCTCGGTCCCCAGATGAAAGGTGACACCGGCCTTTTCACACATAACCTGCTGGTATTCGATGCAGGTCCAAAGCTCGTCATCTCCGTAAGGAGCGTTTTTGGCCTCATTAAGGGTGCCGCCGATAACATCCCGCTTATCATAAACGTGGACTTCATGACCACGCCGGGCAGCTATGGAGGCACATTCCAACCCGGCCGGACCGGCACCGACAATCATGATTTCTTTTTCTTCTTCGGCCGCGGCCGGATCCGCAAATTCCGGATTGGCTTCGTGGGCGCAAACCGGATTGATGTAGCAGGTCATGGGCGCATCCCTGAAAAGCCTCGCCAGGCAGAGGTTGCAGGCGACACAGTGCCGAACTTCTTCTTCCCTGCCTTCCAGCACTTTCTTGGGCATCAAGGGGTCGGCAATCATCGAACGGCATATTTCCCAGAAATCCAGTTCATTGGCGCCGATTTTTTCGTTGGGCAAATCCGGCTTAAACATGCGGTAGGCCATCTGAATCGGAATCTTGACATGTTCCTTGGCCCGTTTGGCCAGATGGACCCAGTTGCCCATGGGGATGTCACGGCTGATCACCGGATAGATGGACTCCTGCCATCCCAGGGTACAGCTGATATAATCCGCACCGGCTTCTTCGGCCATCTTGTAAGTTTCCATGGATTCTTCAAGGGTATTGCCACGCACGTCATCCAGCAACTCTTCGGAACACAGACGAATGCCCACCGGTATATCGGGTCCGCAGACCGCTTTTACTGCCTGGATGATTTCAACCACCGCCTTCATCCGACCCCGGATATCCCCGCCGTATTCATCGGTGCGCCGGTTGGTGTAGCTGGAAATAAAATTGGAGATCAAATAGCCGACGATGCCGGAGATTTCCATCGCATCAAAGCCGGCCTCAACTCCCCTGCGGGCGGCATCCACATGCTGTTGAATCATTTCTTTGATTTCGGCGCTGGTCATTTCGACCATGGGTTTAAAAATTCTCAGCCGCTGGGGTACCGTGGAAGGACCGTGGCCGGATTCGACTTCCACCGCACCGACCCGCCCGCAGTCCATTAACTGGAAACCGGCAATCGCCTTTTCGCCGTGGATCGCATCGGCAATCCGCGCCAAACCCGGAATAAATTTATCGTCCCAGGCGGCGGCCTGTCCGACGTATCCCTGGCCTTTGCCGGCTTCATCCATGAATACCCCCTGCATGAAGCACAAACCGCCGACAACACCCCGGGCCCTTTGCCGCATGTATTCCACACCGGAATCGGTGATCAAGCCGTCCAGCCCGTTGAGATTTTCTTCAGTGGCGGCATACTTGATGCGGTTGGGCACGTAAAGATTGCCGACCTCGATCGGCTTGAACAGGTGCGGGTAACTCTTGGCCCCCGGATAATCGGAATAGTCCCATTCAAATAAAGTTTTAGCCATGCTTACACCCTCCTTCTATTTTATTGATGAACTCGTAAAAAATCCGATTTAGACGGTTTCGTAAAAAGTTCAAATTCAAGGCGTGCAAATTTTGTAACCATGAGGCGTACTTTTCGTACGTTGAATGATTACGAAATGCAGCACAACGCAGAAGTTGGACTTTTTACGAGACCGTCAGTTATTGGCCTTAAAAGCATCCACCATCAGTTCAAAAATGCTTTCCAGATTATCAAAAAGGGAATAGGACATATCTTTCAGCAGCCAGCGGCTGATAATATGGTCCATGGTTCCCACAAAAATATCGCGTGCCACGCGGGGATCGAGGTCCGGCTTCATTTCCCCACTCTTACGGCCTTCTTCGAAAATATCGACCAGATGGGAATAAAGCTTTTTAACGTTGGAATAAACTTCGGTGTTTAGAAAATTAGCATTGGTCTTCAAGAATAGATAGACTATTTTGGCATCCAGGGGGGATTGTTCAACCCGGCGCATGTACCACCAGAGATATTTTCGCATCTTGTTGACCGCGCCTTTAATCCCAAACAACTGTTCCTCCAGGTCACGCAGCAGTTCCGATACCCACAGATCGGGAATCATCTGCAGCAGGTCTTCTTTGCCCTGGAAATAATCATAGAGTGCAGCTTCAGACAATCCGGCCTGTCTGGAAATGTCAACGATGGTGGTCTTCTGGTATCCCTGTTCGGCAAAAAGCCTTTTGGCGGAGTTGATAATGCGATCGCGGGTGTGTTCTTTGGAATTGTTTTTGGAATGGTTTTTGGCCATCGTTTATTGACCGGCTTGTATTAAGTAAATTTGATTTTTTAACCAATAAATATTGATAATTTATTGTTTTTATATTGGTTAATCTATCCTAACCATATTAATATTACTTAAATTTAGTGGTCCAAATATAGGAAAATAGGCTTGATAAAAAAATCGATAAAAAGTGAATATCAGAATTTAAGCTTAAATATTAAAATTAATTATCTCCATTAGGTTTATAACAACCTGTTATTTAATACTATATTTATCAATACTTTTTTATTGCAGTATTTTCCTAATAACATTCGGTTTTTTTTCTGTCAAGAAAAAAAAGCAGAACTTCATTCATATGAAAATTTCAGGATTGATTTCGAAGAGTTCAGTGGTATTTGGTCGGATTTGGAACTTGCCGAATTTGATGAAAAAACAAAAGATTTAAGCAGTGTAAACTATAGCAGCGACTCAATTTCAACCGCTTTGGGAAACAATCCGAAAATACCACCGGTGTGAATAAAAATAATTCGCTCCCCGAAACATCGGGGGTTGTTTTTGAGTTCCTGCACCATGCCGTAAAAAGCCTTGCCGGTGTAAACCGGGTCAAAAAAGATGCCTTCCGCCCGGGCCACCTCATTCAGGAGCTCGAGCTCTTCGGGTCGGGATAATGCATACCCGCGGCCGACATATCCATCAATGATCTCGATGTCCCGATCCCGGGAAAAATCAATTTCAATGCCATAGTCGGCAATGGCTTTTTCACATATATTGCCGATAGCATTTACAAAATATTCCCGATCATCGCAAACATTGACACTGACGATCCGGGCGTTGAGGTCGAAAATTTTAGCGCCCAAAATTAAACCGGCGGAAGTCCCGCCGGATCCGGCAGCATTGATGATCGTGCAGGCCTGGTTAGCCCCGCCCGGCAGGTTGGCAATGTCATTGACCAGTTCTTCCGCCGCCCGGATATAACCCCAGGCACCGATCGCGCTCGAAGCTCCCTCCGGTATCATGTAAGGCTTTCGGCCCGAGGCTTTAAGCGAGGCCGCTTCACGCTCAAAAAATTCGTCGCGCACTTGATACTCTTGCGGGGTGATCCAGACAATGTCAGCGCCGGCCATGCGATCAAGCAGAATATTGCCTTCGGCCGGCGGCGGATTCGATGGATCCGGTGTTCTCAGAAGCAGGCGACAATTAAGGCCCAGCATGGCGGCTGCAATCGCCGTCGCACGGCAATGGTTGGATTGGGCACCCCCGCAGGTGATGATCGTATCCGCATTTTGTGCCAGGGCATCCGCCAGAACAAATTCTAATTTGCGAATCTTGTTGCCGGATAAAGCTGCTCCGGTCAGATCGTCTCGCTTGACATATAAGTCGACGGCAAGCTTCTCTCCCAAGCGGCGCATCGGTTGAACCGGAGTCGGCAACCGGGCCAGGTTAATCTGGGGCGGAAATGACAGGCTGCAGGTATTCATTTTTAATCCTCGGACTTATTATTCGTGATGCGGTTTCATATCCTAATTTTTTAAGATTGACAAGCGAGTTTAAAGTTGATAGCAAACTTTTCCAGCAATTGAGGTACAAACCAAACGGGGGCCGTTAGCTCAACTAGGCAGAGCACCTGACTCTTAATCAGTAGGTTGAAGGT
>JAIVWA010000368.1:0-5147 GCA_049190255.1 Gammaproteobacteria bacterium
GGTCTTGAGCGTTTATACTAATATGGCAATAATTATTTAGACATGGTTTGTTACGTTTCAAATGATGTATTCACCGCAGAGCTCGCCGAGAACGCAGAGAATAAGCATATCTTTATAGTGCCCTTGTAAATTTTGCCTCTGCGTGCTCTGCGATCTCGAGCGTAGCGGGCGGTGAACGTATTTCTAAACAATAATGAACTCCTTAGTAACAAGTTTTCAGGAGTGTACGACCTCCCGTTTAATCACGCCTCCTTGTTTAAATTGGAGAGTTTCGATCCAAAGCTGGATATGGCCTATGAAAGCTCAGGACATTAAAAAAGAATCTCTTTTTCCCGTCTTGTACATGTTTGTCGTTGCAGCCGTATCGTATGGGGGATATTTCGGTTCTCGGCATGTGAACAACGACACGATTCATCAACTGATGGCCATGGTCTTCGGCACGACATATTTCATGTCGGTTGCCTTCGGCACGCTTTATATTTTCACATCAGTCTATGTCCGGGGCGCATCTTTACCCTGGCGAATTCTGGCCTCCTTTGTGGTTCCCTTTATCTGGATGACCAAAGAGGCCTTCCGTCTGACCGAATCGCACCCCATTCTGGAATGCCTGTACTGGTATCTAAATCCGTTAAACATCTGGCTGATTTCGCTGATGGTACTGGAAATGGGCATCGCCACTCTGATCGCGCGATCGGTCCTGAAATGGAGGGGACAGCAGATCAAAATTATCACCCTGGCCCCGGTCGCTGTTATTTTGGGAAGTCTGGTTTTTGTCATTTCGGCATATGCCTGGGGCAAAGGTGAAAACCTTTACATAATTTTTCTGAACGGATACCGGTTTTTTTTCGGATCGGGGACCTAAAGGTTCAGGAAGAAGTAAAATTACAATAACATGGCAAAAAACAAAAAAGTTCATAGGCATTCCAACTGCCGTAATCGCATTATGGGTATGATTAGCGCGGCTGTGGCAACGGGAATAATATGCCTGACGGTATCTGCTGTGGCCGAAGCAGCGAAGGTCAATCCTATAGAACAACCCAATATCATATTCATTTTGGGAGACAACCATAATGCGAAAACCATGTCGTTTGTGGGGCATCCCTTCATTCAGACACCGGGAATGGACCGCCTGGCCCGGGAAGGAATTTTTTTCGAAAATACCTTCAACACGACATCCCTGTGCAGCCCTTCGCGGGCCAGTCTTTTAACGGGCGCTTATGCCCACAGGCATGGGGTCAAGAACAACCACACGCCCTGGACCGGTAAGGTGCCGACTTTCCTGGAACACCTCAGCCGTCATGGGTACACCACTGCATTTATCGGCAAATGGCATATGCCGGGAGAAGGCCTGCCGGAGATGCCGTTTCTGGATCTTTTTGTTTCCTATACCTACCGGGAAGGACAGGGGGCATACTTCAACTGCCCCATGATCGTTAATGGAAAAGAAACACCTTCAAGAAAGCCCTATATTACGGAAGAAGTCACAGACTATGCCATCGAATTCATTCAGGATAATCTGGCCAATTCCGAAGATAAAAGAAAACCGTTCTGTATTTATCTTTCGCACCGACCGGGGCACCCACCCTTCCAGGCTCCCAAGGGCATTGCCGGTATGTATGATGATGCCGACGTGAAGAGGGTGTTGCCCAAAAACGTAGATCCATGGTGGTATGGCAAGACCAGCGGCAACGTGTTCCAGGGGGTCATGATGGGCTCATACTACAACAAGTACCGTAAGTACTGTGAAACACTTACGGCCATGGATCGGGACATTGTACGCCTGCTGGATAAAATCGATGAGATGGGTTTGAGGGGCAACACCGTGGTGATTTATATGGGCGACAACGGCATGCAGTGGGGCACCCATGATTGCCACGGAATTCGCGAGCCCTATGAGGATTCCGCCAAGCTGCCTTTCATCGTAAGAGCGCCCTGGTTGGTGCCCGATCCGGGAGGTCAAAGAAAGCAAATGGCTCTGAATATTGATATCGGGCCCACGATTCTAGATATCGCCGGTGTGCCGGTACCGCCACAGATGGATGGGGAAAGCCTGGTTCCCATATTCCAAAATCCAAAGGCTCAAGGGAGAAAAGCCTTTCTCATGGAATTCTGGCGCTATTACCCCGAAAACACTCCCTCCTATGTAGGCGTGCGTACGGACCGATATAAATATATCGAATTTGAACGCGGACGAAACCCATGGCTCTTCAATCTCGAAATGGATCCCAAGGAGCTGAACAACCTGTATGGCAAACCGGAAGGGAAAAAAGCATTCTCGGAACTAAAGGCCCTACTTGAAGGATTAAGAAATAGGTAAGTATCCTGAGGGTGGATTTTAGCGACCGTATGGGTTATATTAGTCCTATGCTGATAAAGAGCCTATTTAAACATTGGACCTACCAGGTGTTTGCACCCGGGACGGTGTTGCGTGGAAAATACGAGGCCTTTAAATCGCTTCTGGAAAGCGACAAACGGGCGCACGAATTGATGGCCGAGCTGGAAGAAATTTACCATAACCACACCCGAGTTGATTTTACCAATATCGAAGCCAGGTATGAGGAATTTGCCAACTGTGTTTCGCAGATCATCGAAAACCTGCTTAAGATGTGCCCGACAAGCTATTTAAACCTGCAGGGCTATTTCAAAAAATTCGACTCCTACATCCGTTATATGCTCGGGCCGCCGGTGTATGACGTCGCACCTCCGTTCACCCTGGTACTGAAAGAAATACCGTCAGACGGCTCCGGCCTGGTCGGCGGCAAGGCCTTCAAGCTGTCGGCAATCGGCCATACCCTCCAGCTGCCCATACCCGAAGGATTTGTCATCACCACCAACGCTTACCATTACTTCATCGAATTTAATAATCTCAGAAAAAAGATCAACAAAAACTTGTCTAAACTTGACATTAACTCTACGGAATCCCTCAATGCCGTTTCCCATGAGCTTAGGGAGGCGATTGTCAACGCCCAAATCCCGCCTGAAATTGAAGAGACCATCCTTACGGCATCCAGCAAACTGATGAAAGCAGCCGGTCCGGATGTTAAAGTCGCCATGCGCAGCAGCGCTATGGGGGAAGATACGGAATCATCTTTTGCCGGTCAGTACCTCACGGTTTTAAATGTACCGGAAAATGCAGTTCTTAATGCTTACAAAAAAATCATCGCCAGTAAATATTCGTCCGGCGCCATGTATTACCGGATCAATTATGGTCTCCCGGATATTGAAACCCCCATGGCTGTATTGGTCGTGGAAATGATCGATGCGCAGACAAGCGGTATAATCTATACCAAAGATATTGATAACCCTAGGGCTGAACATCTGAAAATTCACTGTTCCTGGGGTCTGGGCGAATTGCTGGTCAGTGGAGAAATTTCAGCAGATATTTTCACGGTTGCCAAAGAATCCAAACCGCAAATTGTTGATAAAGTCATCGCTGATAAACACACTCATTTGGTCAATTTGCCGGATGGCATGACCGCAGCTGTACCGCTTGATGATGAAAAGCGACGTGCGCCGTCGCTGGCAGATAAACCCGCACTTGTTCTTGCTGAGTGGGGCATGAAACTCGAATCATATTTTCAGGAGCCCCAGGATATTGAATGGTGTATGGATAAAAAGGGGCAAATTATTCTGCTGCAATCCAGGCCGTTGCGGGCGGGAGCAGAAAACCCGGCCCAAAAACCGGAATGTAATTTTGACCAGTTTCAAGACGCTATAATTATCTCCGGCGGTGAAAGTGCATCGGCCGGAATCGGGGCCGGAACCGTATTTAAAATTGATCATGAGAATAGCCTGGATGACCTGCCGCAGGGAGCGGTTCTGGTGGCCAGAAATGCTTCGCCTCGATATGTGAAGATCATGAGCAGGTTAAATGCCGTGGTAACCGACACGGGAAGTACGGCCAGTCATTTTTCATCGGTCGCCCGTGAATTCGGTGTTCCCGCTCTGGTTAACACCGGCGATGCCACCACCAGATTGGCACAGGGCAGTGAAGTTACCGTCCATGCCGACGGTAAAGCGGTTTATGATGGTATTTTGCAGCCGATGCTGGATAGTCCCTGCGCCCGCAGGGACCTTATTTCAGACAGCCCCTTTATGCGTAGGATGAAATCTATTATGAGCTTTATTTCACTATTGGAGCTCGTTGACCCCGGAGCTGATAACTTCACTCCGGAAGGGTGCCGATCGCTGCATGACATCCTTCGCTTCTGCCATGAAAAGGCCGTGCAGGAGATGTTTCACATCGGCGATCGACGAATAAGAAAAATCGGCGGCGCTAAAAAACTTGATTCTGAAATACCCATGTTGTTTTATGTGCTCGACGTCGGCGGCGGGTTGAACAAAAATTTGATCGACAAAAACAGCGTCACCTTAGAAGACATCCGCAACGTCCCCCTGAGAGCGCTAATGAAGGGCCTGGGCCACCCTGAAATTCGCTGGGGAGACTTTACCCATTTTGACTGGGCCGAACACGATAAAATTGTGATGAGCGGCGGAATTATCAGCCCGAAAGCGGCCATGTTTGCCAGCCATGCCGTTTTGTCCAAAGATTATATGAATCTGAACCTGCGTTTCGGCTATCATTTTGTCATTGTCGACACCCTTTGTTCAGATCAAGCAGAGGATAACTATATACTCTTCCGGTTTTCAGGCGGAGGCGCAGACTTCGACAAGCGGATGCTCAGAGCTGATTTTCTGCTTCAGGTTTTGCACCGGTTGGGATTTGAGGTGACTAGAAAAAGTGATCTGGTCGATGCCCGCATAAAAGGCGAAGATCATAGAGCCATGGAAGATAAGTTAGATCATGTCGGCCGCCTGCTGGGAGCCACCCGATTAATGGATATGTATCTAAAAGAAAATTCGATGGTGAAAAGTTTTGTGGAAGACTTTATGAATGGCAGATACCACTTTGCGACGGTGGATGATTAGTTGATTGGTTGAATAATCCAAGCGGATAGAATGGTTTCTGTCAATAACTGACAATCAAGGAAAAACTATAAATCCGAAGCACGAAACCCGAAACAATATCTAAATTCAAATTTTCAAATGTTCTAAACTTTGATAAAAACAAGATTAAAAAATGAAAAGGAATACATCCTCGTTTCGAATTTTGGTCATTAGATATTTGGATTTGTTTCGGCCAATTT
>JAIVWA010000369.1:0-5148 GCA_049190255.1 Gammaproteobacteria bacterium
CTGCCGTCTGTCCTCCGTCATCTGACTTCTGTCCTCAGTCCTCTGTCCCCTGTCTTCTGACTTCTGTCCTCCGACTTCTTTCCTTTGCCTTCCAAAATTCCGCATTCCGCATTCCGAATTCCAATGCTTCTGTCCTCTGTTTTCTGTCATCCGTCATCTGACTTCTGTCCTCAGTCCTCTGTCCTCTGTCTTCTGACATCTGTCATCTGACCTCTGCGTTTTCACCATTCAATCCCCAGCATCAAGCAGTTAAGCCCGCTGCCAATTCCCAAAAAACCGACCAGATCCCCGGGCAGCAGGAATTCTCTTTCGTCTGCGATGGCCGCTGTGATCGGCAAGGATACCGTACCAATGTTTCCAAGATATTTGAAGGTTGTAAAGTCTTTTGAGGGCGGGATTCCGAGGGCATCCAGAATGTTACGTTGATGGGTGGCGCCGACTTGATGGCAGATTATTTTATCCAGTTGATTTTCAGACCAGTCAATTTCCTGGCGAAAAGCATTAAATGTTTCAATGCCCAAGGGCACGCCATTTTTAAGCACCGCAACGGAATCGGTCTCCATCAGGTGTAATCCGCTGGCAGGAATACCGGTATCCGGTCCCCACACGCATAATCGGTGATGTTCGGCTGCGCTCCGGGCAACACCCCCCAGGACCCGGTGTCCGGATTCGGATAACGATCGATCCGCCATAAGGACAGCCACCGCACCGGAACCTCCCGTCAAGGTGGAGATCGTTTTTTTAAAAACTTCCATGTCCCTGCTATTGAGCAATCGATCAATTGTAGTATCAACGATTTGGCGGGAGGATTCACAGGATACGATCAAACCGGCACGTATCTGGCCCAGTTCAATGGCGTTTGCCGTTTGCACCATTCCGTTTAAGATGCCCAGACAGGCATTGGAGACATCATAAATCTGGCTGGCGGGCCCGAGATCCAACCCATCTGCAACGGCGCACGCGGTTGCGGGTTCTAAATTATCCCGGCAAACCCCGCCGTAAATCAACATGCCGATATCATCCCGGGTTAGCGAAGATACATCCAGCGCCTTGCGGGCGGCTTTAATCGCGCCGGTGTGCATGTTGAAGTCCGGGTCCCAGAACCTGCGCTCTCGAATGCCGGTGATCGCTTCCAGCTGTCCTTTCTTGAAATGAAGCGCTTCATAAACCGGTTCCAAACGTTTTTCCAGATCATCGGAGGTAACGACATTGGGCGGGAGTTCATATCCGAAGGCGTCGATAAATACTCTAGAGTATAACATGGTGCGTTGTTTCCTTTAAATAACTCTACTCCGGCAGCAGCCGGAGTCCAAAATTTTCCATTTTGTAAATGTACAGGCCATCGACCTGGAGGTAACCATCTGCAGTTATCATCGGCAGCGGTTCTTCCTGGATGTCGGTGACAGAAGCCTCGACAGTGATCAAACGGTTATGGGGCAATATCTGACCCCGATAGGTCCAGCTGTGCGATTGTTCCGTCAGCATCCCGAACCGGTGGCTGTCGACCAGATGCGGCCAGCGCTGCCGAGCCATATACTTGAGCAGCTGTATGAAAGATTCAATTCCCAGTGAACCCGGAAGCACGGGATCCTGATAAAAGTGGGCATCAAAGAACCATTCCCGGGGATCGACCGTCTTGGTTCCCCGTATAAATCCCAGACCCATGGGGCCGCCGTCAGGAATATAGGCTTCAATCCGGTCGATCATTCGAATGGCTTTGGCCGGCAGGGTTAATCCACGGGCCGGTACCCGTTCCGGATCCCGGGGCGTGAGGGGGGAAAGGTCACTGAACTCATGGGGCCGGCTGCGTTGCAATTCCGCCCGGGTGGGCGTGACCACCTGTTTATCCACCTCGCGGATGCCTTCCTGGACCGCCAGGGCTTCACGGGTAAAAAAACCGAAATTGGTGTTGCCGGCATATATTTTTTGATCTCGATGCCGTACTTCGAAATCAAAATGCTCGATGATCATGTCGCCGGCCTCCGCCGCCTTGGTCAGCCGCGTTTTGACGGACACGGTTTTTAAATCCGGCGACAGTTCGCGAAAAAGGGTCGCCCGGCCGCCGAGATTTCTGAACCGGAGATCCTTTTTACTCTTCAGGGCTGATCCCATATAGACTGCCAGCCACCCGCAGGGCTGCAACGCAATTTCCAGGATAATACTGAACGGGGCCGCAGGTGCGCCCTCGGCTCGAAAATACCAGGCATCCGGTGAGACATCATATTCAGCTTCGATCCAGCCATCTGGTTTTACTACCCAGGGTTCGGGTTCAACCTTTGTTATCCTGTCGATGAACATAAAAGGGGGTCCGGGCAGCCGGGCGATAAACCTGTCCCGATCAAAGGGTTTATAGCGCTCACCGAATGCTTTGGATGGGCTTCCGACTGCGATTTCAAGGATGTGGCGGCGCTCAAAGACAGCCGGACGCTTCACAGGTGAATCACGCCGGCCGGCTTTCTTTGTCTTCTGATCCCAAAAGCCCTCGATTTCTTCTCTAGTGATACCGCTCATCTGCAGGGACATATTTTTAAACCACACAATCCGGTCTCCGTCCGCATACATATGTGCGTCCGCGATAACATAGGGCTGGGGCCCATATCCGAATTCCTTGATCTCGACTTCATAGACAACCTGGCGGGTTTCAGGTGTTACCGGTCCGCGGCACTTCAGGTTGCTTAGCACACCGATAACGGGCTCATAAAAAACGCCCGCTTTATCCGTAACCCAGCCCATGCGCTGCATGAAAACTCTCAAGGTGTGGGCGCAGCACTCGTACATCAGCGTTCCCGGCATGACCCTGTCGTCTACGAAATGACAGGTTAAAAACCAGTCATCGGCATGGATGTCAGCTTCTGCCTGAATCAGCCCCAGGCCGTATCGCCCGCCGACAGGGTCCAGATTGATGATGCGGTCGATCAATTTCATGCGGCCTCCGGGAAGTCTGAGGGAGCCAGACAGGGTGATTCCCGCAAAGCCCTTACCGAAACATCCGGCCGCATTGCCGGTGCGAAGCGCCTCTACCGCCGAATCATCATAACTTTCTTTGTTCAGTGTTACCAGTGGTCTCCAGTCGGAAGGCTTTTTTCCGGTAACGGGTCCGGTGTCATCGCCGGTTAATATGATGCCGCCGGAATTTTTAACTTCTTCTTCGGTAAAGAATCCGGCACAGCCGTCGGTCATGGTGATAAGGGGTGTATCGCCGATAAATCCGCTGAAGCTGAACAGGAATAGATACGTTTCCCCCTGACGGATGAACTTGGAAATTTCGATTTCATAACGAATGGTTTCTCCCGGTACAGGCAGTTCGCGATGAAATTTGACGGTGGCATCCAGCAGCCGGTAGGTTCTTTTTCCTTTCACCACCAGATCGATACCCAGATAGGCACACAGAAAAAGGTCGGCCTGACCGGCTTCAACGGATATACAAACAGGGGCATGTCCGCCATCCAGATACCAGGCATCAGGCAATACATCATGCTCGGTAACGATGCGACCGGGCCCCGGTACACCTTTTTGTCCTTCGACCGTCAGGATCCGGTCCACCAGCATTAAAGGCTCATCGGGCAGGCGCACACGGGCCGGGTAGGTATCGGCTACCGCAAACTCGGGTCCCAGTACATTGCCGGCCGATCCGGTTGCGAATTCCAGGCACTGCTGCCGTGAAAAAACCGGGCGTGAATGCGGATTTCCTGGGATTGAAGTTTCTGTTTCGTCCGGCGACGAAGCTTCGTTTTGATCAGTCGAGTCGGCCAGACCGGCCGAAGTAGGAATTGAATTATTTGAGTCTTTTAATGCCTGCTCCAGAAGTCTGGCGTGTAGGTCAAAGGCCTCGGCATAGGCGCGGGTGCTTTCTGCCGAGAGCTCTAAGAATTTCTGATGAGCTTCTGCCGTACTGCGGGTAATCCGATCGGCGGTTTCAATCAATTCTGAGAACGGGGAATTCGTTTCTGTTCTCTGTCTTCTGTCCTCTGTTCTCTGTCCTCTGTCCTCTGGTTTCTGGTTACTGGTTACTGGTCTCTGGTCTCTGGTCTTTGGATTCGGGATGTCCGCTCCTCGATGTTGTTCAGTATCTTCCACAATTCCGAATTCCGCATTCCCCATTCCGACTTCCAATGCCTCTGTCTTCTGTTTTCTAACCTCCGCAACAGGAAGGGAAGGGGAGAGAATTTTTCCGCCGATGATGACTTTTATGGGGCTGCCTGAGATTTTTTTGGCCGGTTCAATCATATCCGGCGCATAGGCCCGGCTTCCGTAAAGTTTATCCAGATTAACCGGCACCCGCTGTGCGATGAGTGCTGCCAGTACTTTGACGATGGTCGTGTAATCATCCTCACCCCGGTTGCACGCGGATATTGCCAAATGGGGAGCATCTTTCAGAATACTGCTAATCATTCGGGTGCACGAAGAATAGGGGCCCATTTCCAAAAAAGTTCTGACCCCATCGCTGTAAGCCTGGTTTATGGTTGTCGTAAAATCAAAACCGTGCAAAGCCTGATTAAGAATGGAAGAAGCCGCTTTCTCACGGGTCAGGCTATAGGCTCGGCCCAGGGCACAGCTGTAAAAGCGAATACCTTCGGGCCGGTGCGTCGGAAAAAGGTGCAATTGCCGATAGGCATCAGCAACCGGCTTTAATGCATCGCAATGTACGGTGACAACACCATCCAGATAAATTGCCTCGCATTCGAGCGCTTTAATGGCCGATCTCACATCCTGCCGGCGACCGCCGATGACACACTCACCGGGCGTATTGATGATCAATAAACGGGTGGTGTCATAGCTGTCAACGACCCGAGATACTGTATCAGCGGAGCGATTCACCACCGCCACGCACCAGTCAACGGCTTCATCGGGCGCAATATTCCACATCCTGCGGGCGGCATTGCAGGGGCCGGCAAGTTGACGGGTAAATAAATCCGTTTGCCGCATGCGCCGGAGCATTTCACCGCGTTCGGGCCAGACGCCCATGGCAAAATAACCCGTCGATTCTCCCAGGCTGTATCCAATTACGGCTGAGGGATTAATATCGAAATGCTTTATCAGTTCGGCGATCACACCGCCATGAGCTACCTGCCCAAAAATCATGTTGAGAGGATCGGATATGATTTTTTCGGAAGCCTCTTTTTGACACCCCGGTTGCCACGGAGCCCG
>JAIVWA010000370.1:0-5147 GCA_049190255.1 Gammaproteobacteria bacterium
AAACTGGATTTGATCCTGACCGACGGTCCCCCGGGGGTGGGTTGCCCGGTGATTGCCTCCATCGGCGGCGCCAGCGCGGTACTCATTGTCACCGAACCCACTGTTTCCGGAAAACACGATATGGAGCGGGTGGCACAGCTGGCTGCCCATTTTAAGATCCCGGCTATGATCTGTGTCAACAAATTTGATCTCAACTTAGAGTTGACCCGGGACATTGAAAACTATGCCGAAAAAAAAGGTATTACCTGTTTGGGACGCATTCCTTTTGATCCGATTTTCACCAAAGCCATGATCCAGGTCCAAACCGTTTTTGAATATAATGGCAATTCAACGGTCGGTCAGGAAATAAAAAAAATCTGGAAGAAGTTGTCTGATAATCTCGAGTTGTAAACCATTTGGAGACACTAAATTAACTTAGGAGGAAAATTACAATGAAATTTGCAATACCGTTAGCCGAAGGAAAACTCACCGCTCACTTCGGGCATTGTCAGGAATTCGCAATAGTTGAAGTTGAAGATAACGAGATCAAAAATAAAGAGACGCTGGTCCCACCACCCCATGAACCCGGTGTGCTGCCAAAATGGCTTCACGATCTGGGTACCAATGTGATTATTGCCGGCGGAATGGGAGCAATGGCCCAGAATCTTTTTGCTCAAAACGATATCAAGGTAATTGTCGGCGCCTCGGTGCTGACGCCTGAAGAACTGGTAAAACAGTATCTGGACAACGCCCTTACAACCGGCGACAACTTGTGCGATCATTGATAGAAAAGGTCGGTTGCTGGTTGTCTGTTGTTAAACGGAGAAATATTCAACGGACTACTGGCAACTGACTACGGACATTTGTTAGTTACCCGATTTTGAGTTTTAAACTCCTCATTTTTAAGTTTTTCCTGGAAAGTGAATGGAACCAAAGAAATTCGATTTCTGGCAGGGTCATTCATTGCATTACCTGGAGATGGCTTTTCGCAACGACAGGCGGGAGAGAGTCGCGCATCCGGATGGATACGGGAAGCGGACCGGTGAATGCGGTGATACCGTAGAAATGTATTTGTCCATCGGCAATGGGTGCATCCGGTCGGTTTCTTATGAAACCAACGGCTGCATGAATACCAACGCCTGCGCCAACACGGTGGCCGAACTGGCGGAAGGAAGAAAAGTAAAAGATGCCTGGGAGATCACGCCCGATGATGTGACCGCTTACCTGGAAACGCTGCCGCCGGAAAATAGGCACTGTGCCGAACTGGCGGTGGGCGCTTTTTATCTGGCGTTAACCAACCGGCAGGATCTCCAGCGCCATCCCTGGAAGAAACTGTATCAGGATAAAGGAGGAACCAATGATAAATCTCGATAAAATTCTGGTGGCCTTTGATTTGTCCGATTATTCAGTCAAAGCTTTTAAATATGGATGCGACCTGGCCGAGGAAATGAAAGCCGATCTGATTATAGCCAATGTGATAAATCAAAGAGACGTGGATGCTGTTGAATGGACCCAACAGGTGAGTGATCGTGTTTCGGTAGAAAAATATATAGAAGAACAAAAAAAATATCGTTCTGTCGAAATCGAAGCAATGATGGAGGCCAAATACTGCAACATACAATCGGTTAGTAAAATTTTTAAGGTCGGCGTGCCGTTTCAAGAACTGATCAAGATCATTCACGAAGAGCAGCCGGCCTTAGTTGTAATGGGTACGAAAGGACGCAGTAACATTGCCGGCGTTCTTTTCGGATCAACCGCTGAAAAAATGTTTCGTCGCTGCCCGGTGCCTTTGCTTAGTGTTCGTGAAAAAAAATAATCACTGTACCGGTCTGGCGGCCGTTCAGAAGATGATCGCGTTGGGTTATCCGGTGGTCCGGGGAACGGGTCGCCAAGGATCCAAAAGCGACCTTTACGTCGGCAATGGAGACGAGGTTGTGTTTGGCTAAACTCCTCGTTTAGCCGTTCCCACATTTTTGAGTTGGAGAAAATACGGAGAGGTGCCTGGGGCGCCTGCTGCCGGTTTCTCACGCCGGTAACGCGGGTTTGAACCCCGCTGGGACTACCAATTTAAAGGGGTTAACCATGATAAAGGTTAACCCCTTTTTATTCCGTACCGCTGCGAATGCCTTTTTAAGAGGTGGTGACTTGGTCAACCCAGTCAACAACGCCGACTACTGGTTCAGTCTTTTACCAGGATGTTTACCAGGTAGCCAACTGCCAGGGAACCCGCGATGGTAAACAAGGTCAGCAGGACGACATACATTCCGCCGAAATAAGAAATCATGATCGGCAGCAAAAACGGCTTAACCGCCCGGTTGCCTAAAAAAACGGCAATAAATGAATTTGTTGTTCCTTTTCTCCGCAGTTCCTTAAGCAAAGGGTACCAGGCGTAAATGGGCCCCATTGAGATAATACCGGCGGCGGCTGAGAGCACGATACCCCTGGCTCCTGACCCTTTACCAAGGAATTTAACGATGTGGGCCGGCGTCAGAAATAGATTCATAAAAACCATGAGGGTGAAAACCAGGCTCAAAGGGACCACGATATTCAACAATATGCCCATACTGCTTCTAAATGCCACAGACGCTCTGGCCGGACTGAAAACAAAAAAAACTGCGTAGATCACCAGCACACAAACCGGAAAAATCAATTTTTTCAGTAGCGGTATTATTTTGTTCGCAGGTTCGTATCCGTCTGTCCTCATTGGCCGCACCCCACGATAAGGTTATAGGTTCCCACCGTAAGAATGGCTATGGCTATCGATGTGATAAAGGACAGGGCATTTCTGACCAGGGCAAATTTTTTCCCCAGAGCTGCTATCTCGGCCGGCAACTGCACCAGGCCTACTGTCACCCAGGAGGTGATGAAGGCCGTAACCGCAAAAAGACTCACGCCATATACCAGCAACTCACCCCCGATGACATAGGAGTTAATGGGATTGCCTGCGAAAATACTGCCGAAGCCGGCTCCCCAGAGCGTATCCAGCAATGTGCTGCCGGAAAATATCGATGAAAGAAGTTCTTTTGATATAAAGCTATTGAAGAGCCCCATGAGCAGGATCACCCCGACGAATACGGGCAGGAGATTGGCAAACTGTTTGCCGGTGCTTTTAAAAGCGTGTATCAGAACGGCCCCGGTACCCTCAGGTTTGACCATCCTAGGGATGGTTGCGGGGTGAATCTGATTTCTGTATTGCGCCACTGCTGCGGAAACTGTACCTTTAACCCCGGTGATAACTTCAATCCCGTTATCGGTAAGATACTTCATGGCAGTGGGGCTGCAGTAGCCGGTCAAAACCATGTCAACTTTTTTGCTGATGGCAAGCACCACGGCCTGCATACCAGCCGCGCGTTTGTGGTCGGCCCCGGAGTTGGGAACCGCTTCGAACTCCATGGTTTGCGGATTAACGATAATAAAGTAAGGAGAGAGACCAAAACGCTGCCCCACCGAAGCGTCTGTAGTCGAACCATTGGCTGAGATAAAAATTTTCACTAAAAAATCCTTGATTATTTTTGCGGTTGCGACCCCATCACAGCGGAAGTATTTCTTTCCCGAAACACACCCTTGTCGTATAAAATTGCAATTTTTATTTTTGTAGATCGGGATTTTGATCCGGACTCTGCAAAAAGCACGTGTCCGGTCTTTTTCGTAGGTTGGGTTGAGGAACGAAACCCAACAAATAACTGGAAGTGGTTTTGAAACTACTTCTAAAAAATTAAGGGGCAGTCCAATTACCGCCCCTTAATTCATTGAGTATCATGCAGCCTCCCCATGCTGCGGCCGATTTAAGACGCTTCGGCAGGTTTTTTGCTCAGCGCATCAATGCGTTTGTAAATGGTCTCCAATGATTTTTTCATGTAATCGGCTTCAGCCTTTAGCATGTCTATCTCATTGGCAGCGTCCAGAGGGGAAACCGGAGCTTCGGCGGGTGGATACCACCCATACATCCTGCCAAATCCGCGTCCCCGGCCCTGTCCGGGACCGAATCCGCCCCTGAAGCCGCGTCTTAATGCCAGCCCGCGGCCATAGTCGTAGTTGCCCGCATAAGCCGGATTAAAGCCAACTGCGGCAGGGTTGCAACGCCCCCTTGCGCCGCCGGTCATGGAGCCTGCCCCCATGGGACCTGTTCTGTCAAAACCTGGCATAGTATCACCTCTTTTTAAGTATCGTTGATTTGTTGATGGGTTAATTGGTCAAGACTGCCTCCCGCGGCCTTGTCCCGCTCCTCCACCTTGGCCCTGACCCCGGCCGGCGCCTTTGCCTGATCCACGGCCTTGACCCTTTCCGGCGCCCCTACCACCTTGTCCCTGTGGTGCGGGGGTTTGGCCTTTAGGGCCGCATTTTCCCTTGCTGCGTCCCGTTTTCGGGCCCTGGCCCTGGGGGCCTGTTCGATCTCCCTGTGGCATATTGCTCACCTCCCTTCCTAGCGTTAATAGCTAATTGTTATTGGTCTATTCAGGTTAATCCGGGTTCGGATTTCCACGTCCGCCTCCACCACGTCCACCACCACCACGTCCTCTGCCGCCTCTTCCGCGGCGCCGGTGCATCCCCCGAAATTCATAGTTTCCTCCCTCCACTTTCAAGGCTTTTCCGGTTATCAGCGCCTCGGCAACAATACTGCGTGCCCCGGCCAGAATGCGGCCATAGGTTTGTCGGGATACCTCCATCATATTGGCCGCGGCCTCCTGGTCCAAGCCCTCAAAATCGCTCAGCCGGATGGCCTCCAATTCTTCAACGGACAAGAAGAGTTCACCGGTTACGGGAACCCCCTGGGGGACAAAAGCGGCTATGGCCGGATAGCCGGATACAAATCGCGGTTTTTTGGGACGCGGCATTATTGGTATCCTCCAGTTATGGTCATTTGATCATAATATAATCCATGTTTTTAGTGGTGTCAACAAATATTTTAGTCTTATGATCATAATTATTAGGCCGGTATTTGTTTCCTAAAGCGGCTGATTTGTGTTAGTGTGACCGTTCAGGGGTTCAAGGTTCAAAGGTTAGATAGAGGTTGAACGAAAATCCAGACAATTCGATTTGTTGGGTTTCGCCCTTTGAGAGCATGTCTCAGCAGATGCTTGATTTTCGTAGGTTGGGTAGAGGTACGAAACCCAACATTATCGATGGGGCTCTACCCAACCTACCAAAAACCGGACTTTCCGTTCAGG
>JAIVWA010000371.1:0-5130 GCA_049190255.1 Gammaproteobacteria bacterium
GTATAACCACTGCAGTCGTTTAATCATCTTCCAATTAATCTGCAAAAGTTCAACGGGCTTGGTGGCGATAACTGCCGCAGATCGCGGCACGGAACGTAAAAACCCCATCTCACCCAACACATCCCCGGTTTTTAGTTGGTTGATCAGCACCCGGTTTGCGGGTTTTTGATCCGATCCTTCATTGCTGATTGGATCAAAAACGTCCATGGTACCGGCAATAATTGTATACATGCAATCGCTGGGGTCCCCCTTGTCGAACAGAATTTCGCCGGCTCCAATTTTTCTCAGCGATCCTGCCATGAGGATATAATGAATCTGGCTGCGTGATAACCCTTTGAAAAGAGGAATGCCCTTCCCGGGTTCTTTGCCGAGTTTCAACCGCACCAGATCCCAAAGAGTCACCAATTCAACATGCTGCATCAAGGTTGGCAGCAGAATCAGATCTCCGACCAGGGCCGACAGCGAGGTAATCACCATCATTACGCCGAAAATGGCCGTTGGTTTGAAACTGGAAAATAATAAGATGGAAAAGCCCAGGCAAATGGTTATTGTCGTAAAGATAATCGGCCGCCCCACATGGTGCAGGGTATCCCGGATGGCCCGTTTTTCATCAAGGTCTTTTTTAAATTCCCGGTTATACCGGACCAAATAATGGATAGTGTCGTCAACCGCCAGTCCAATAGCAATACTGGCAATAAGAATAGTTACCATGGAAAGCTCGATACCGAACCACCCCATGATTCCAAAATTAATAATAATTGGAAACAGATTGGGAATGATGGCGATGAATCCCACTTTGATCGACAAAAACAGGATGAACATGATTCCGAAAACCAGAATCATGGTGATAGAAAGGCTTTTGATTTGTCCGATGGTAAGCTTACGACTGCTGGCCGCGATCACCATTCCGAGTCCGGTCACCTCCCACTGTAAATCCTTTGAAAAGTGCTGGTTAACAAATGCCAGCGTCTTATCGCGAAGTTGAAGAAACTTGTGGGAGCTTGAAATATGGGTCAACAGGAGAATGTTCGTTTTTGAAAAGTCCGGGCTCATGAACCAGGTGAGCATGTCTTGGCCCAGTATGGTCGTATAATTATTAAATAGCATCCGCACTTCAAATGCCTCTTCGGGGAGTCTGTAGTACTCCGGCTCGAATCGGTTGAGAACATAATTGACCAGCTTGAGATAGTCAGCAAAAGACACGATTTTATCGACGCCGGGCAGTGTGCCGAGAAATTCCTGGAGACGGACAATATCCGCCAGGTGTTCAGGATTTTCGAAGTAGTCCGCCTCCGGTTTCCCCATAACCACATTGACGGGGAAGCTGCCGGACAAATCCTGGTAGATATCTTTAAAGTTGCGTTTTACCGGCGTGTCGTCTTTTAAATATCCAACCGGATTGGTTTCGACCCGAATGCGAAAAACACCGACCAGGCATATAACCGTCACCACTCCGATAAGCGGCATCACGATTTTCTGATGATTTAAGTTCAGGTCAACTATTTTATCGATAAAACGGCCAAATAACGATTGGCCGCCGATACTCTGATGCTGCCTTTTTGCGGGTAAAGGCATAAACGATAAGGCCGCCGGAAGAAATGTCAAAACAATAACCAGAAAACTGATCATTCCAAAACACGAAAAAACAGCAAACTCCTGAATGGCGGTAATCCGATTGATCAGAAGAGATCCGAGACCGATGATAGTCGTCAAAACCGCCAGGAAGGTTGGCAGAGCAATGTTTGAAAAAGTCTTGATTGTCGCATTTATGGGCGAATCAGCTTCTTTTAAGCACACCAGATACTCAGAGACGATATGCAGACAGTAGGCTGTCCCAACGGCGATGAGAAAAACCGGAACAATCATGGTCAGCATTGAGAGCGGTATATGGAGATAGGCCATCAGACCAAATGTCCAGACCAGGGCCAGTCCCACGCAGGTAAGGGGAATGAAAATGTACTGAGGCTTGCGAAACAACAAGAAGAGAATAATGGTAATCAGCAGGCAGGTAATCGGCGGTAAGCGGAAAAAATCTTTTTTGGTAAACCGGGCCAGAGCGTCGGACACAAGCGGCATACCGGTCTGATAAAGCACAAGGTCCCCTGGCGCCCCGGTGATCATCTGTCTTACACTCCGGATCACTGCTTCAGGATCGGCATCGTTTGTCAGAACAAGTGTCAGGGCGGTGGTTTTACGGTCGCTTGAGATGAGGTTTTTGCGGAAAAGGTCTACCTGGGATATAACTCCATAAAATTTTTCCATGCTCCAATTCCCGGAGACATCTATCGCTTTTTTTATACCGGCAAGGCTGATAACCCGTTTGACCCCCTCGATGGCCGCGGCCGTTTCGGCCAACTGCTCAATCTTGCGAAATGTGAGAGGGTCAAACACGTTGCTGCTTTTGATGACAACCCTGATAATCTCATCGGAGCCAAACAGTTTTTTGAAGTCATCATATTGGACGGTCTCGGGAAGATCTTCGATTTGGAGATCATAAATAGAGGTTTTAAAAGAGAGATTCGGAAGCTGCCATGCAAAAAAAAAGGTGACGGCCGCTACCATAAAAATGACCGGTAGAGGTCGGCGAAGTATCAGTTCCAGCATTTTTCTGAAACAAAGACGCATGGATCCCTCTTTTTTCGTAAACTTCCGTTACCTTTTAGTGATAAAAATGAAAATCAGCAACAAAGAGGATATCGAATATAATTTATACCTATCAGATAGTGCCTTACGGTACAACTTCAAATCCTTTTGAATTATAATCCACCAACGTGCCGTCGGTTTGCTCAACCACAATAAGACCTTCAACACCATCAAGCCGATCAATCAATTCCAGACCTTTCTCCACGCCCATGACCATCACCGCCGTTGCAAGCCCATCAGCCATAGAGCAGGTACCGGTGATAATCGAAACACTCACCACCCCGTTTGAAACCGGAAAACCGGTTCGGGGATCAATCACATGGGAATAGCGAACCCCGTCGACCTCGAAAAAATTGCGGTAATCACCGCTGGTTGCAAACCCCTGGTTACGCAATTCGACAACCTTATATACTTTTTCAAAGGCGGCATCTGACCGGGGCAGATTGATCCCGATTCGCCACTGCCGGCCATCCTTTCTGTGCCCGGCGGCATAAACTTCCCCCCCGATTTCAATCAGGTAATTTTCAAAACCCTTTTTACGAACTAGCGCGGAAACCTGATCCACACCGTAGCCTTTGGCGATTGCAGCGAGGTCGACGGTGACGGCCGCTCGATTTTTCACTAAAAATCCGGTATCCAGGACCTCGATACTTTCAAAACCGATATCCGGCAAAAGGGCTGTAATTTGAATTTTTTCAGGGACCTTATTCCGGTGGCCGCTTCGGCCAAAGCCCCAGAGATTTACCAGCGGGTTGACCGTACCGTCCCAAGCACCTCCGGACAACCGGTAAATGGTTTGGCCCGTTTTCATGACCTCAAAAAAATCATGGGAAATTTTAAATTTTTTGCCTGCCTGCTTGAATTGATTAAAACGGCTGATCTCGCTGTCCTTTTGATAAGTGGACAGGCTGTGGTTAATCTCCACCAGCCGCTGATCAATCTTTTCTTTTAACCCTGATACGCTTTGAAAAAATCCGGTGATCACCCGGACATGATAGGTCGTCCCCATGGTGCGCCCCTGGATCAGGTGCTCCTTTTTGGCATCACAGGTGGTCACCGCGAAAAGGATACTTAACAAGGTGGTTAGTGTAAGAAAAATTCTATACATTTTCTAATCCCGTACCGCCTGCGAAAGTTGGGAAATGTTACATCGCGGCTGGCCTGCGACGAGCTCAGTCGAGTCGAAAGCCGCTCCCACTTGAAGAGGCAACCATCTAACATTATTGAGCCCGGTTTTGAGCATCAGCAGATGCGCGGTAATTGCTCCCCGGCCAGCATATCCACAATTCTGCTGCCGCCGATGCGGGTTTCCATAATAACCTTAGCGCTGTGATCTTCAACCACTTCGCCGATTACCGTTGCATCTTTGCCAAAGGGATTCTCCCTTATGGCGGCCAGGACCGCGTCGGTGTCCGATGGTGAAACAAATGCCAGTAATTTTCCTTCGTTGGCCAAATACAGCGGATCAAACCCCAGAAGCTCGCAGGTGGCAGCCACTTCGTTTTTCAGCGGAATTCGGTCCTCATAAATCCTGATGCCCGTCTGCGATTTTTCGGCAATTTCATTTAATGCCGTGCCCACCCCGCCCCGGGTGGGATCCCGCAGCACATGAATATCCTTGCTGGCCGAAAACATCCGGTTGACCATGTGATTTAGCGGTGCCGTATCACTGGTGATGCTGCTTTCAAACGAAAGCCCCTCACGCTGGGTTAAAATGGTAATCGCGTGGTCGGCGATGGTGCCGCTCAGAATAATCTGATCGCCGGGCCGGGCATGGTGGCTGGCAATGTTGATATCTTGCGGTATCAGGCCCAGCCCGGAGGTATTGATAAAAATTTTGTCCACCGCGCCTTTGGGCACCACCTTGGTATCCCCGGTCACCACGGTTACACCTGCGATTTCAGCGGCTTTTCCCATTTCGGCGACAATCTTTTCAAGGTCCTTTACCGCAAAACCCTCTTCGATAATCAGACCGACACTCAAATAAACAGGGTTGCCTCCGCACATGGCCACGTCGTTGACCGTGCCGTTGATGGCCAGGTCACCAATACTTCCGCCGGGGAAAAAAATGGGGTCCACCGTATACGAGTCGGTTGAAAATGCAATCCGCAGCCCTTCAAGTTCAAATATGGCACCGTCATTTAACTGCGCCAAAATTGGATTGTCAAAAACAGGCAGCAGCATGTCTGTGGTTAAGCGATGGGAAATCTTGCCGCCGCTTCCGTGATCTAGCAAAATCTTGTCATTATTCATTTCAGTTGTCCGTTTGGTTCGTTATTTTCGTTTGGATCGTTTAGTTCGTTTAGATCGTTATTTTCGTTTGGATCGTTCGGTTCGTTTTGATCGTTTAGATGGTTATTTTCGTTCGGTTCATTTGGATGGTTTAGATCGTTGTGATCGTTGTGATCGTTTCGGTCCTCACGATGATAATATACGGCAGTTTTTTGGATTTAATTCTTCCGTGAATTTCCGTGTCTTTCCGTGGTA